>JAPTUI010000453.1 GCA_028067895.1 Pseudomonadota bacterium
CCCCGCGCTCCTGGCTGACCTCGAGCGCTACTTCCAAGACCGCCCCGCTCCCCAGTTCACCCAGACCTCCTGCGGCCACGGGCGCATCGAAACCCGCTGCATATGGGTCACCGCAGCCCTCAACGACTACCTCGACTTCCCCGAGGTCGCCCAGGCCTTCCTCATCGAGCGGCGGGTGCTGAAGAAGAAAACCGGGGAGCGCTCCTGAGAGCTCACCTACGGCATCACCAGCCGCCCCGCCTCTGGGGAGCGGCTCCTGCAGATCAACCGGGGCCACTGGGTCATAGAGAACCGCTGCCATTACCTCATCGACTGGAACTTCGACGAGGACCGCGGCCGTATCCGCAGCGGCTACGGTCCGCAGAACGTCTCGCGTCTGCGCCGCTTCGCCGTCGCACGCATCCAGTCAAAGCCCGGCCGCAAGGGTCGCCGAAACGCTGCGCCGCCTCAATCGCAACGTGCGCACCGTCTTCGATTGCCTGCTCATGAGCGAGAACTCTCGCCACCCTCCTCGGGCATCGGCTGCGCCCCGTCCTGCCGCCCCCGCTCCGGCCTGATGCTCCCCTCAGCCGCCAAGGGGGGAGGGTGACGCCAGAACGAATTCACCGTGGCCATCTCTCCCCTCTGCTCCCTCGCAGCGCGGCATTGCAGAATCTCGCCGCCCCATACATCGCGCAAACCCTTGAGCCAGGAGCAAAAATTCGCACCCCGTGCGTCATCCGAAGGGCGGGGATTGAGAGGGTTCGGGGCGGTCGCACCGCGAGAGGGATCACGCCCGGTTCGCCCGCAAGCACTCCATCAGCTCTGAGATAAGGGGCGAGGGCGGCGCACTGCTGCGCAGGAGGTGGATCTCGGCCGGCGGGAGTCCCCGGCGAAGCGGCTGGAGGACGACGTTCGGGTGCGCGACGCCTTCGCCCTGTGTTGCGGTAAGGAGGCCTATGCCGCATCCGGCCTCGACCCAGGTCATGAGTGCGAGAGCCGTTGTGCGGCGCTCGGCGATGAAAAGCGGTGAATCGACGATTGGCAGGTGTTCGATGATCTGTCGCTCACACCTGCCGCTGGGCTCCGGTGCAAGGACGGCGAGTCGCTCGCGAGCGAGATCGGCCAGCTCGAGGGAGCGCCCCAGCGCGAGGGCGTGACCTTTCGGCAGCGCGGCCACCCAATGATCGCTCCAGAGCCGGTCGGTCACCATGGCGGGGTCTGTGACGCGCATCGCGGTGATTCCGGCGTCGAGCAGACCGGCTTCGATCTCGGCCAGGAGCGCACGGCCCGATCGGCTGACGATCTGCAGGTCCGCCTCGGAATGAGTCTGTCGCCAGGTCGAAACCGCCGTTGCGATCCGGGAGCAGGCAATCCGTTCGCAAAGACCGATCCGCAGCCGCTCCCGCGCACTGCGTTTGAGTTCGCCGATGGCAAGCCGCGCATGTTCCTCCGCGGCGAGGACGCGCCGCGCGTGATCGAGGAGCCGCGCGCCGGTGGCCGAGAGCTCGGTGTGTCGGCTGGTGCGGTAGAAGAGTCTGACCCCGATTTGATCTTCGAGCATCCGGATCTCGCGCGGCAGGTTCGACTGGCCGATGCCGAGGCGCTCGGCGGCGCGCGCGAAATGCAGTTCCTCGGCGAGGACCGCGAAATACCGATATTGCCGCAGTTCGAGCGGCCGGTGGGGGCGCGTCGCCTCGCGAGGGTTGCCAGTCTGTTCAAGTGCCCGCATGTTGCCAGATCCCGTGATCACGTCTGTCGAGCGCGCGGCGCCTCGACGTATGAGTCGGACGTCACTTGTCCTTGGCGGTGAGCATTACCGTATCGGCAGGAAAGGCGCTACTCCCTAATCAGAGGATCTCGTACAGAAATGCAGCATAAACAGGGATTTCAAAGGGCTTGCAGAGAACAACTCGAGTCTTGGGGGCAATTCCGGCGAAACTCGGTCTTCCCTTTTCCGGCCGCTTACGCTACAGCGGACGTCGCGGCCAACATCAGATCCATAAGGCGAACAAACGTTGAGTCACACACGCCGCCATCGACGATTCTTGGGCCTGCTCCGCAGCGTACGCGTACGTACTGCATCTCGACCCGGCTTCCCGGTCGTGGGAGTACTTGCGTCGCAATCCGCGCTATCAACGCGACTGGGTGCGTTACCGTCGCAGTGCGTCGCAACGCGTCGCAGCGCGGTGGGGACTCGCGGCACTCGTTGACCCGCGGCTCGACGCGCGGCAGGTATCGCCGGCGTGGGTGATTGGGGCTGCACCGCCTGTCACAGTGGTGAGAGACGAAATGCACTCACATCGAGCGGGCGAAACGGTGGCGGAGCGCTTTTCCCTTTGGCGCCTCACGGGCCGCAAGGCGTTGTTCGATGATGGTGGTGGGCTTCGACTCGTCGTCCGCCTCGTCTCCCAGGACGTGCAAGTACGACTGTGAGACCGTCTGACCACCGGAGATCGATTTGCATACCAGATCCCGGCCGTAGGCGATGATCGCGCAGTCTGTGCCGCACTGATCGCCTTCCGGGCGCTGATCCCGGCTGCCAGGGGCGGGTGGGAATCCTCTCGGGAGCGTCCCGGCCGGGGGGATCTCTTTCACTTGCGCGCGCTGCAGGTTCTCGATGGCCTGGCGGCCGGCGCCTCCCAGCGCGAACTCGCCGTCGCGCTCTTCGGAAGCGCCGCCGTCGCTCACGGGTGGCAGCCAGACGGCGCTCTGCGGGCTCAGCTGCGGTATCTCATCCGTAGGGCGCGGGGGCTGATGGCTGGGAAATACCGCGCGCTGATTGCCGACGGACCGGCCGATTGCCGCCGCAGCAGAAAGTCGGGGCTCGGGAGCAGGTCGGCTTCCCATGAGTCGTGATATCGTATAGGATGTCACATCATATGGAGCTGCCACGAGTCGTTCTCGATACTTCGGTGATCGTGGCGGGGCTGCGGAGCAGGCTCGGCGCAAGCAATCGCCTCCTGGAGCTCGTCGCCGAAGAGCGCCTGTTACCGCTCGTGACGACGGCGCTTTTCCTTGAGTACGAGGAGGTGCTGAAGCGCCCCGAGCAGCGATTGGTGACCGGCATGGACGAAAAGGACATCGCCAGTTTCATGGCTGCGTTCGCGAGCGCAGCCGAGCCCGTCGAGGTCCATTTTCTCTGGCGTCCACAGCTTGCAGACCCCGACGATGAGATCGTACTCGAGGCCGCGGTCAATGGCAGGGCGAAGGCGATCGTCACGCATAACGTGCGGCACTTCCAGCCTTCGCCCGGGGAGTTCGGCATCGAAGTGGTGACGCCCGGCGCGTTCCTGAAGAGGATCAAAACATGAGTAAGAGCACCTATCCCCTGAAGCTGCCGGCATCGGTCAAGAAGGCGGCGGCCGAGCTTGCGGCGAACGACGGTGTTTCGCTGAACCAGTTCATTGCCGCCGCAGTGGCCGAGAAGGTCGGGTGTCTGAGGACTGCGCAGGAGTTCCTGCATGAGCGCGCCGGAATTGCAAAGCCGAAGGACATGCTCAAGTTCCTCCACCGGGTGCCGAAGGTGCCCCCGGCCGACGGGGATCAGCTGTAACCACACTCGTGCGAATGCGCGGGCCGCGTTCAGGGTAACGATGGCTTGCCCCGCCCGTGTGGTATGCATCCGTAAATCCGCGTCTCGTGGGTGACGCTGTCTCTCGAGTGGCTCGACGCGGCGCCTGGGCGGCGTAGGCGCTTCTGGACAGTGTCGCTTTGCCGGTGCTGCTCGCGTGGTATTCACTGTCGCCGTCAGGATTGGCCGCTGCGCGCGCTCGCGTTCTCGGCGCTGCGCAATGGGCGCATCCGCGGGCGCTACGCCTGCGTGCTCGCTGGGCGCGCGATCGGGGGAAGGCTTGCGTACCGACTCATCGGACGCCGATAGCGCTGTTCAGAACGCCTTCTCGAGGCCGGCTTGCTTCAGCACGCCGTTGGCCGTGTGACGCGACTTGATCTTGCTGTCGACGGGAAAGTTACGGTGGGTTTTGGGACTGCACCAGATTTCAT
>JAPTUI010000335.1 GCA_028067895.1 Pseudomonadota bacterium
CTGCGCTTGAACTCCCCGATCGCGAGCCGCGCGTGCTCCTCGGCGGCGAGTACGCGCCGCGCATGCTCGAGGAGCCGCTCGCCGGCGGCGGTGAGCTCGGTATGGCGACTGGTGCGATAGAAGAGTCTCAGTCCCACCTGGTGCTCGAGCGAGCGAATCTCTCTCGACAGGTTCGACTGCCCGACGTTGAGTCGCCCGGCGGCGCGCGCAAAGTGCAACTCTTCGGCGAGCACAATGAAGTATCGGTACTGCCGCAGCTCGAGCGGTCGGATCCACGCGGTGACCGCGCGGGTGTCGTTGGATCGTTCAGGCGCTCCCATGCCGTGACCTCCGTGAAGCACGCCTCGCCCGACGCATCGAGCGACGTCGTGTTGCATGGGTTGAAGCATTACCGCAGGAGCGTGCAGAACGCCAGTCGCATTTCTGGGGAGTTTGGCGAGAAATGCACCCACTCCGCGACACGAATGCCCATGCTCGGCGGGGCATTCGAGTTTCGCGGAAAAAACGGCGAAACTCGGGCTTCCCTTTTTGTTCGCGCTGCGCTACAGCGGACGTCACGGCCGGCGTCGGACACGGAAGGCAAGAAGAACGTGGAACCGCGCGAGCCGCCATGGACGAATCTTGGGCCTGCTCCGCAGCGTACGTTTATGCGCTGCACCTCGACCCGTCTGCTCGGGCGTGGGAGTACTTGCGCCGCAATCCGCGCTACGTGCGCGATTGGCTGCGGTGCCGGCGTCGTGGGTCGCACGGCATCGCAGCCCAGTGGGGTCTGGCGACGTTGGTGGATCCGCGCCTCGATGCGCGGCAGGTCGTGCCGGTGTGGACACTCGAGACACGCTGTCTCATCACGCTGGTGACCGATGAAAGTCCTGATGCGGTGCGCGCTCCGACGACGGCGGAGGTGTTCTCGCTGTGGAATCGTTCAGACCGGCGGGGAGTCTTCCAGAAGGGCGGCGGTCTGCGGCTGATTCTGCACCGCGCCGCGCGGACGCTGCGGTTGCGTCTCGGGTCTCAATTACGCGAGGGCGATCGGTTTGCATATCAGATTCCAGCCGCCGGAGCTGATCGCGCCGCAGCGGTGTTGAACGATGCTCATGCCCTTTGGCAGGGCGTTCGGGACGATGGGGCGGTCTACCCCGATCGCCCGGGACGAGCGGATGTCCTTCACGCGCGGGCGCTGCAGGTGCTCGATGGAATTGCAGCCGGGGCCACGCAGCGGGAACTCGCGATCGCACTCTTTGGACCGACTGCCGTCGCGCGTGGGTGGCAGCCGGATGGCGCGCTGCGCGCTCAGGTACGGTACCTGGTGCGCCGGGCGATCGCGCTGCGGGATCGGGAATACCGCGCGCTGGTCGGGGACGATGCGTACAGTGCGCGGGCGGCGCCGAAGCTTGAGGCAGAGATGACTACCCATGGTGTGTGACATCGTATAGGATGTCACTCGGTATGGACGTGCCCCGGATCGTAATCGATACCTCGGTGATCGTGGCCGGGCTGCGCAGCCGGCTCGGTGCGAGTAATCGCCTCCTCGAGTTCGTTGCCGAGGAGCGCCTGGTGCCGCTCGTGACGACGGCGCTCTTCCTCGAGTACGAGGAGGTTCTGAAGCGGCCCGAGCAACGCCTGGCGACCGGCATGGATGAGAAGGCAATCGCCGGCTTCATGGCGGCCTTTGCGAGTGCCGCGGAGCCGGTGGAGGTTCATTTTCTCTGGCGGCCCCAGCTCGCCGATCCCGACGATGAGATCGTGCTTGAGGCGGCGGTGAATGGGCGATCGGAGGCGATCGTCACGCACAATGTGCGGGATTTCGAGCCCGTGTCCAAGGCATTCGGGATCGAGGCGGTGACGCCCGCGACGTTCCTTAAGAGGATCAAGATATGAGCAAGAGCACCTATCCCCTGAAGCTCCCCGCATCTGTGAAGAAGGCGGCGGCCGAACTCGCAGCGAGCGATGGGGTTTCGCTGAATCAGTTCATTGCTGCTGCGGTGGCCGAGAAAGTGGGCTGCCTGCGCACCGCGAAGGAAATTCTGCGCGAGCGCGCGGGTACGGCGAAGCCGAAGGACATGCTCAAGTACCTCCGCCGGGCGCCGAAGGTTGCGCCAGTCACTGAGGATCAGCTGTAACGACGGCCACGCGAACGAGTACGTCGGAGCGGGATGGGCGATTTGAGCAATTGAGTCGGAAATCCCCGCCGCCATTTCGCCGGTCCATTCGAGCGCAAACAGGTCATTCTTGCTGATTCTGGGGGGAGCAGAAAAAAAACGCCTCATCGCGTCTGGCGGTACCGTACATACGCGCGGCCGCGGCATGAACGAGGAGATCCCGAAAAACACGAGAGTGGACCAAACTATGATCGCAACGAGACGTCCAATCGCGCCACCAGTGCTTGACGCCCTGATCGCCGCCAGGGATCACGCACTGGCCGTGTCCTCACTTTTGCGCTACGACTTGACTGATGCGGTTCAGCGTTATCTCTTGTCGTACTTTTGCACCGCCATCGAGCTCGAGGGAGCCAGCATAGCCCTCGCTCGGCAGGCGGAGAGCATCGGAATCCCGATACTTGCGCGCTCGATGCTGGAAGCACAGGTTGATTTCAGATGTCTGTTGGCTGATCCCGCCTACGTCGACTGGATCGAGGCGGCTCACGATCGCGAGTGGGCCAAGGTCATTGATGAGGCGATCACGGCAGGGGGCGCGTACTTGGGAAAATTGGGATCAGAGCCCACCGTGCGGCTTGAGCGCGATCGAATTGCTAAGCGCGAAGCGGATCGAACCGGCAAAGGAATTAGAAAGCTCAAAGCCATGGAGCGATTCCGTCGGGCCAGCATGCAGGAACTCTACTACTCTGTTTACAACTTTCTTTGCGCGGAATCGCACAACGACGCCCGGGCTCTGATCAGTAGACACATAAAGGAGGATTCAAAGGGCGTCATTCGATTGACCGTATACGCAGACGATCTGGCATTTGACGAAACCAGTCTGATGCAAGTACATGACTCTATGTCTGCGATGACCGAAGGTGTCTGTGGCAAGTTTTCAATTGCAGAGCCTGATCGAACAGTCGTAGATCGGACCTTCGCTGCGGCCAAGCGCTACATGGTGAGCATCGACCGAAGCGCTGAGCGTGCCAAGATATAGGTCTGTCGATGGGAAGGGGATCGTTCGCAGACCCCATATGCTCAGGTATACGGTGCGGCGACAGGCGATTTCGTGCCGTTCAGCCTCGCCGCTGAGGGTTCCGAGCTGGGACGCCGCGACTTCCGATGTCGAGGAAAGGACCGCGTGTAACGGCAGCACCCGAATCAGAGAAGGCGCATCAATGAATCGCCGGGCGGCGGGGAGCCCCGGCGCCTTCGCGCGCGGTCTGCGTGCTCTTCCCGCCCGCGTGGCGACCTCGAATCCAGCCTCTGAGGATGAGGAAGCGCCTTCGACTGGAGATCACTAGATATTTCAGAGATTTCAGATACTTGTGAATGATAATCAGATTCGGTAGGGTCGCGGGGTGGGTCGGTGCGCGCATGAGAAGCGAGCCGAGGAGGGGGGATGCGTCTCGTCGCGAAAATGCGGCTTTCCGGCTTATAAATCACCGGACAGGCTTAAACAGAAGGGATGGCTTTGATCTTCGCGAACTCCCATTGTACTCAGCCTACTCGCGCAGGCACGCCTGACGCCCAGTTTGACCTCTGCGGATGAGTCGCGCCGTGTCCGACCCACAATCTTCAAATCCAGCTTCCCAGAACCTGCCGGAGACGGGCGCCCTCGTTCGTGTTCGCTCGCGTCGCTGGCTGGTGGAGGAGGTCATTCCATCGCCCTCGCCCGGGGAATCGCCGCTCGTGCGGCTCGCCTGCGCGGATGACGACGCCCAGGGTCAGGTTCTCGAGGTGTATTGGGACTACGAGCCGGATCGCCTGATCGTCGAGGAGGAGGGCTGGGCCGACCTTGCGGCCCGCGGTTTTGATTCACCGCGTAGCTTCGCCGCATTTT
>JAPTUI010000351.1 GCA_028067895.1 Pseudomonadota bacterium
ATCGCCCACCAGCACGACATCCACGTCGGCGGCATCGAGCAGGACCGCGAAGCTCGCGTCATAGCAGGTCAGACTCGCAATTTTCTCGCCCTGAGCCTTCATGCGCGCCAGCGTGGCGAGCGTGACGGGCGGACGATCCGAATCGCGCAGCTGCAGATGCGTATACATGGCCTTAGTCTACTAAATCGCCCGCGCACCCATCGGGTTGTAGTACAGCCGCCCGCGTTTCATGCGCCGGATGGCCGCGAACAGCTCGTCGTAATCGGCCGGGTTGTTCACCGGATCGATACCCGCGGCATTCACGATCAGCAGCGGTGCGGCCTCGTATTCATGAAAGAAACGCGCGTAGGCCTCGTTCAGGCGCACCAGATACTCGCGATCGATGTACTGCTCGTAGCCGATCGCTCGGCGCGCAATACGCTCCAGGAGCACGTCCACGGGGGCCTGCAGATAGACCACCAGATCCGGCTTCGGTGCCTTGACGTCCAGGCGGCCGCTGACCTGCTCGTAGAGCGCGAACTCCGCATCATCGAGGGTGACGCGGGCGAACAGCCGGTCCTTCTCCCAGAGGTAGTCCGCGACGCGCACCGCGGCGAACAGGTCCTGCTGGTTCAGGGCGGAGAGCTGCTGCCAGCGCTGGAAGAGGAAATGCAGCTGCGTCGGCAGCGCACCGGCGCGCGGATTTTTGTAGAAGCGCTCGAGGAAGGGATTGCCCGGGGCGTCCTCGAGCACCGGCTGGCCGGCGAGGCTCTTGGCGAGCATCCGCGCGAGGCTGCTCTTGCCGACCCCGATCGGACCTTCCACCACGATGTACTGGGGATCGGCTGCGGGCTTCGGTTCAGTTGCGGCGGGCATTGGGTTTCATTGTTCGCATTCGATTCGCCACAGCCCCTCGGGCGCAAGGCGCGCCTTGAGCTCGGACACCCGGCCGAGCCCGGGCACGTCGAGGTCCGGGGCGATATCCGCCAGAGGATACAGAACGAAATTGCGCTCCACTATACCGGCGTGCGGCAGGGTGAGCGTTCCTGCCGAGCGCTGCTCGCGGCCGAGCACCAGCAGGTCCAGATCGATCCGCCGCGGCCCCCAGCGCGGTCCGTCGCGGCGGCGGCCGAGGGCAGTCTCAGTGGCGAGCAGCGCCTGAAGCAGTGCCTCGGGCTCGAGCTGAGTGAGCAGCCCGGCCACGGCGTTGACGAAATCCGGCTGGGCCACCGGCCCCAGGGGCCGCGACCCGTAGAGCGGCGAGCGCACGACCGCGCGCGTCTCGGGCAGTGCCCCGAGGCGTGCCCAGGCCCCGAGCACCTGGCGCGCGGGGTCCTCGAGATTGCTGCCGAGGCCGACGTAAGCCGGCCGCCACCGCTGCATCGCGGCCCGCCGCTCAGCCGGCGCTCGGTGCGCCGCGGCGTCGGCCGCCGCGGCGCCGGCGGCGGCCCTTCTGCCCGGTGCTGCGCTCCGTGCCACCGGCGATCGCATCGGCCATCGGTCCCTGCTCGGCTTCCGGCGCGGCCTGCAGGTCGGTCCACCACTGCGCCCGCTCGGGGTTGGCGAGGCCGAACTCCGCGCGCAGCAGCAGCAGGTCGTAGCCGGCACGGAAGCGCGGATGTCCGAGCAGGCGCAGCGCACGCCGGCCGCGGGGATGCTCGAGCCGCGGCTGCAGCGCGAACATCTCGCGCAGCCCGAGCGAGAAGCGCTTCGGGATGGACAGGTGCCGCTGGGCCTCGCGCACCGCCTGGTCGCAGGCGTCGAGAATCGCCGAGAGCTCGTGCCAGCGCGACGGCGGCATGGCCTCGATCAGGGCCGCGATCGGGCCGTAGAGCAGCAGCGCGAGCAGGAACGTCGGGGTAACGGAACGGCCCGCCTTGACGCGCGCATCGGTGTTCGCGAGGCCCTGCATCAGCAGTTGCTCGACGAGGCTGCCCGGATGGGCCGCGAGGTATGCCTCGGTGCTCGGCAGCAGCGCACCGAGCAGTCCGCGGCGGCGCAGCACCGGGAGGCTGCGCGCCCCGTGACCGGTCAGAAACAGCTTCAGCATCTCATCGAACAGGCGCGCCGGCGGCACCCCGCCGAGCAGTGAGCGCAGCCGTTCGATCGGTTCGGCGCTGGCCGGATCGAGCTCAAAACCGAGTTTCGCCTCGAAGCGTGCCGCGCGCAGCATGCGCACCGGATCCTCCCGATAGCGCGTCTCCGGATCACCGATCAGCCGCAGGCGCCGCGCTGCGATGTCCTCGGCACCGCCGGTGTAATCCCAGATCGAGAAGTCCGCGATGTTGTAATAGAGCGCATTCGCCGTGAAATCCCGGCGCCACACGTCATCATCGACCGTGCCATAGATGTTGTCGCGCAGGATCCGCCCGGTCGCATCGAACGCCCGCTCCGTGTCGGCATCGACGAGCGTCTCCCGTGCGCTGTGTTCCGCCTCGAACCGCGCCGCACGTCCTTCGGTGACCGGCCCGGCCTGATCGATCAGATCGGTCTCATCCCCGTCGAGATCGGCCTCTTCGGCCTCGTCCTCCTCCTCGATGGGCTCCTCGCCCGGCTCCGGCGCACTCGAGGCGCGAAAGGTCGCGACTTCGATGATTTCCGGGCCGAAGAACACGTGCGCGAGGCGGAACCGCCGGCCGATCAGGCGGCAGTTGCGAAACAGACGTTTGACCTGCTCCGGCAGCGCATCGGTAGCGACGTCGAAGTCCTTCGGCTCTAAGCCGACCAGCAGGTCGCGGACGCAGCCGCCGACCAGGAACGCTTGAAAATTCGCGTCGCGCAGTCGGTACAGCACGCGCAGGGCGTTCGGGGAAATCTGGGAACGGGAAACGGTGTGCTCGGCCCGGGGGATGACCCGGGGCGGCGAGGCTGGCGCTGTGGCGCGCGGGTCGGAAGAATTCAATTCAGTCTGCGCTTTCTGCTTGAGGAAACATTCAGGATACCTATAATACCGCGCTCCTGGCTCGGCCCCCCCCCAGCGCTCCCTTCGTCTAGAGGCCCAGGACATAGCCCTCTCAAGGCTGTAACACGGGTTCGAATCCCGTAGGGAGCGCCATTTTATCAAAGACTTACGCGCATTCCAGCGCCAAAGTCGCCATCCGTGGAACGAAGCGGGCAACCCGCCGTGCATCGAACGGGCCATCAGGCGCGTCCGTCCTCCCGGATCACCCATCTGGCGCACTCATCTGCCCCTCGCGTGTTCCATCCGCCAATCAGATGATCTGGAATCCCGGTGCCTTCGCTCGCAACCTGCCTCAGGGCAGGCAAGAATCGCGAGCGCGGCGCACGGCGCGGAATGAGCCAAGCGCTGCAGGTCAGGAACTTGAAAGCCTGACGGCTCAGGCCACTCGCCCGGGATGTAAGGCCCGAGCGACTTCAGAGGCGGCCCGCAAAAGTAAAATGTATTTTATTTTAGACTTGACTATTCTAATGTTCACTTTAGAATTATCAAGTGCGTTATTTGACCGCATCGCTGCAGAGAGATTTGCCTCGAAAGATGGTGATCCTCGCTGGACCTCGTCAGTGCGGCAAGACCACTCTCGCTCAATCGCTCTTGACGGATGGCGGCGTTTACCTGAGTTGGGACATTGCCCGCGATCGGCGCATCATCCGCGAACTTGCCTGGCCGAAAGACGCATCGCTTCTGGTTCTGGACGAGCTCCACAAGGCGCCGAAGTGGAAGAACCTCCTCAAGGGCATTGTGGACGAATTCCACAATCGCCCACCCGTACTCGTCACAGGAGGCGCCAAGCTCGATGCATTTCGACGAGCAGGCGATGCACTCACTGGCCGCCACTATTTCTATCGGCTGCATCCGATCGACGTCGCCGAATCGAAGGCATTCCTTCCGCAACTCGATCTACGGTCACGCCTCACCCGGCTACTCAAGGCCGGTGGATTTCCAGAAGCGTTTCTTGAACCCCAGGAAGCGGCACGGCTGCGCAATGACAGAATGGAACTCGTCACACGCGAGGATCTGCGCGATCTTTCCAGAGTCAGCTCCTGGCGAGGGCCGGCCGACCTCGTTGAATTGCTGCGCGAGCGCGTCGGCGGGCCTGCAAATTACGACAGCCTAGCTCAATCGCTGGGAATCTCTCCACCGACCGCCAAATCATGGGTTGAGTTGCTCGAGAAGCTCTACCTGATCTTCTTGCTGCCACCTTACTCAAGGAGCCTATCGCGCAGCATTCGCAAAGACCGGAAAGTGTACTTTTTCGATTGCGCTGCGGCTTACGACGAATCCGACGGAGCGCAACTCGAGAACCTTGTTGCCTGCTGCTTGCTGAAATTCGTGCAGTGGCGGAAAGACGCTCGCGGGGAAAGCTGGGAGCTGTTCTATCTGCGCGACCGAGAGGGACGTGAAGTAGATTTCGTGGTCACTCAAAATCGCCGCGTTCATTGGCTGATCGAAGTCAAGGCTTCGGACGACCGAGTCAGCCCATCGCTCGGCTATTACACCCGTAAGCTCAATCCCAAGGAATCGATCCAGCTCGTCCTGAACCTCGAGCATCCACAGGAACGCGCAGGCATCAAAGTTCTGCCGCTGGCACCGTGGCTCGAGGCGCTCTCCTAGCGCTCGATCGCCGGCACGAGATCGCACTCGCGACGGGGCCAATCCGCCTCAGCCGGTCCACTCCCGCCGACAACTCGGCAAACACTGGCACGGCGGGTCCGCAAGCCGCACCGTCTCGCCTCCGGCCGCACACCGAACCAAGACGCTGCGCTCGCACCCTGGGGGCAGCAATACAGTTCCGCCGCACCGCCCGGAAACTCTTGGCCGTCGGCGCGGTCGAATCTGCGGGTTCGGCTCCCGCAGAGCCGCCCGTTTCACGTTTCAAGGAGGTGTCTATGCGTAAGAGAGTGCTTGCCGTAGCCCTTGCGGGCATCGCCCTGCCGGCCCTCGCACTGGCCGCGGAGCCGATGTTCATCCGCGTCGGCTCACGCATCGTCCCGCTGCGGGAGGTCGTGCAAGTGGTACACACCGCCGCCGGGCCGATCCAGATGCACACCTGGCGGTGGCGCGGGCCGAACGGCGCGGCCGTGGTCCAGGTCTCCGAAACCCGCGGTGCGGGTGCACCCATGCCCGGCTGGGTGATGGCGCAGTTCCGGGCCCTGCAGGCCCAGATGCAGCAGATGCGGCTCATCCAGGCCGCGCTCAGCGGGCAGATGCTGCCGCAGATGGCGGTGCCGGCGATGTTCGGCTCGCCGCTGCTCCCACTGTCCGGCCCGGGCCTGCCGCTCGAGGTCCGCTTCCTGCAACCGGTCATCCCGCTGCAGGCGATCCCGGCGCCGACGCGCGTGATCGTCCTGCTGCCCCGGGTGGCCGTACCGCAGGCGGCTCCCCCACCGGTCCGTCATCGCGGCCATCTGGTCTGATCCACTCCCGGATCCCGTGGGTGTTGGGCGCGGCGCATTTCGCCGCCCCAACACCCGCGGCACACGTGCCCCGCACCGCTGACAAACCGTCGCGCCCCGAAGCGATTGCCAAGCTAGCGTCCCCGCATGCCGCAGGTGCGCAGCCCGTTCAGCTCCGCTAGCATGTTCGTCCATGGCCCTTCAGACTGAGATCGAGCCGATGAAAATCGTCTCACTGCTGAAAAATGTCGCCCTCGGTGCTTCCGCGGGCGTTGCGGTGCTCACCGCACTGCCGCTGTTCGGCGCCGTAGGTACGCTCACCACCGCCGGCGCGGTGGTCGGTTCGCTGATTGGCGGAATGGCTGGCGCACTCGACAGCGTACGCACTCAGCGCCGCTGAGCGTACTCGCCCGCAGCACGGGCGCCGCGAAGGACGTCAGGCGCCCGCAGCGCCGTGCAGGATGTGCAGCCGATGATGTTGCGCGGCGAGGCTCAGGAAGGCGACGCCCGAACGCAGACGCGGACTGATCTCTGGCCGCGGCACCCGCCGCAGTGCTTCGGCAACCCGCTGCGGCGTGCCGAGATCACTCCAGCCGCACTTCGGCACCGCGACGACACGGAACGCATCCTCCTGCCCTGCGACGATCTCGCGCGAGAAGTCCACCGTGGGCAACTGCTCGTAGAGGGCCGCCACCGCGCACGCTTGCGGCTGGTCACGATCGGCGGCCACGGCCACCTCCAACGCCGCGACGACGGCGGCCATGCGTGCCCGAAACAGCTCGAGCAGCGCCTGAGCGCTGGCCACCACGATGAATGCGTTCCACAACGCCCCGCCGCGGATCAGATCCCGAGTCTCGGCGAGCGGCGGCTTCTCGACGAAGCGGCGCACGCGCATGGCGCCGCGCACATCCTCTTCGCCCGGCACGATGTAGCCGAGCTCCGGATCCGCCTCCTCCGGCTCGATGCCCATCAGCAGCGTCTGATGGGCTCGCCACGGCAGTTGCGCAAGCGCCGCAGCCAGCGATTCGGCCAGCACCGACTCGTGCTGCACCAGATGGTCGGAAGGCAACAGCACGACTTTGGCCTGAGGATCACGCGCCAGAATGTGCAGCAACGGCAGCAGGATGCCGACCGCCGTGCCGCAGTTGCGCGGCTGCACGATGATGTTCTGCGGCGGCAGCGGCGCGAGCGCATCCTGCCACCAGCGGCGATGCTGCGCCGCGACCACCGCACAGGTGAATGCCTCGTCCGTGAGCGCCTGGGCGCGGCGCAGCGCCTCGTGCAGCAGCGGCGGTCCATCGAACAGCGAGCAGAACTGCTTCGGGACGGCGGTTCCCGAGGGCGCGGTGGTCAGGGATTTCAAGCGGCTGCCTTCGCCCGCGGCCAATACCAGCGCCCACACATTACCTTCTGCCGCCATGACGCCCGCTCCTGGTGAAATGACTGACGGGGTGTACGCCTCGGCGCACGACCCGAGGATTATACAATCGTCCCCTATGTTGAGTCTCCGGGACAGCGTGGGTTCCCGCAGCGACAGGAAAAAAAATTGCGGCCGCCGCACACGCCCGGCGCGTGCGACATGATCGCGCTGCGGGATGTCAGTTTATTTTCAATCGCTTGGCACCGAACGTTGAGCGCGGATCACGCGCGGCGCGACGCGTCGGGGGCCGCAAGCGGCCCCGCCGCGCCCGCGTCCTGTCGGCGTGCAGCGACGTTCACCGCGTCTGAGTGCGCATGCTCCATTCGAACCATCACCTTGATCGCCGCCAGACGCTGATACATCCGCCGCTGGCGATACAGAGGGACCCAACCGTAGACGAGAGTCTCCACGGGCCGCCACAACGCAAGCCAGGCCAGAATGATCAATCCTTCGTCGAGCAGCCGCGACAACCCGTGTGCCACCACATGCGTCAGGATGCCGCGGGCGCTCATGCTGAGCAGAAAGATCGCCAGCCCGCCGAGCAGCGCCAGTTCACCGAGACGCAGCTGTTCGCGCAGGCGCAGGGCCGTCGAATGGGCCATGCGGGTGTAGTAATGCTCCAAGGCCGGCTGCAGATCCGCGGCCAGGTCCTCGCCTT
Source organism: Pseudomonadota bacterium (assembly GCA_028067895.1). Taxonomy (GTDB): domain Bacteria; phylum Pseudomonadota; class Gammaproteobacteria; order Steroidobacterales; family Steroidobacteraceae; genus 13-2-20CM-66-19. The sequence goes on from JAPTUI010000351.1 coordinate 7,413, forward strand.
CGCTGGCGTGCACGTGCAGGTGCCACTGCGCCGCCGCGCGGTTCTCGCGAAACTCCTCCTCGATGAAGTCCGCGGCGTGCACATCGAGATCACGATCCCAGAACGGCGAAGCGTCGAGCGAATTGAACATCTGCGCCAGATTGCGCACACGCACGTTCACGGTGGCCGCGCTGGCGGCATGCACTGCGGAGTGGTGTTTGTTGAGTGCAGACAATGCACAAACCTTCGGCTGCCGAGCGCTCGGGAACGGGCCGCCCATGCGTCACCGTCGCTCGCGGACCTCGTCCCCGGAATGCGCACTAGTACGGATGGCCGTGCGACCCGGACTTCCCTAGGCTCCGTACGGCGGGGATGCGCATCGGCGCGCGCTCTTCGGGGAAGTGTCTGATGACGGCCAAGCAAGTGTTGTTCCGATCCGCCGCGCGCGAGAAGATCCTACGCGGCACCACGCAGTTGGCCGATGCCGTACGCATCACGCTCGGACCGAAATCCAAATCGGTGCTCATCCAGAAAAAATGGGGCGCCCCCATCGTGTGCAACGACGGGGTGACCATCGCGAAGGAGATGGAACTCGAGGACCCGGAGGAGAACCTCGGGGCGCAGATGCTGCGCCAAGCGGCCGAGAAGACCGGCGAGCGGGTCGGCGACGGCACCAGCACCGCGACGCTGCTGGCGCAGACGATATATGCCGAGGGCGTGCGCAATGTGGCGGCCGGTGCGAGCGCGGTCGACCTGAAGCGCGGCCTGGATCGCGCCCTCGCCGCGGCCATCGGCGCGCTGAAGTCCATGGCCAAGCCCCTCGAGCGTCGCCAGGAGCGGGTGCAGGTGGCGACGATCTCGGCGCACAACGACGCAGTGATTGGCGAGCTGGTCGCCGACGCGATGGAGAAAGTCGGTGGCGACGGGGTCATCACCGTCGAGGAATCGAAGACCATCGAGACCAGTCTCGAGGTGCTCGAAGGGATGCAGTTCGACCGGGGTTATCTCTCACCCTACTTCGTCACCGATCCCTCGAGCATGCAGGCGGTGCTCGAGGATGCGTACATCCTGATGTGCGATCGGAAGCTCGCGGTACTCAAAGACCTGCTGACGCTGCTCGAGCAAGTGGCCAAGGCCGCGCACCCGATCCTGGTGCTGGCCGAGGAAATCGAGGGTGAGGCCCTCGCCACGCTGATCGTCAACCAGGTGCGAGGCGTTCTGAAGAGCTGCGCAGTCAAGGCGCCCGGGTTCGGCGAACGACGCAAGGCGCTGCTCGCCGACATCGCGACGTTGTGCGGCGGAGAAGTCGTGTCCGAGGAGCTCGGCCTCAAACTCGACGACACGAAGCTCGCGCAGCTCGGCCGCGCGCGGCGCATCGTGATCGACAAGGACACCACCACGCTCATCGGCGGAGCGGGCGACAGGGCCCGCATCGAGGCGCGCATCGGCATGCTGCGCAAGGAAATCGAGGACGCCGCCAGCGATTACGATCGCGAGAAACTCAAGGAGCGGCTCGCCAAGCTCGCCGGCGGCGTGGCGGTCATCAAGGTCGGCGCGCCCTCAGAATCCGAAATGAAAGCCCGCAAGGAAGCGCTCGATGATGCGATCAGTTCCACCAAGGCGGCGGTCGCCGAGGGGATCGTGCCCGGCGGCGGACTGGCGCTGCTGCGCTGCAGCACTGCGGTGCTCGCTGCCGAAGCTGCGTGTTCGGGAGACGAGCGCACGGGCGTGCAGATCCTGCGCCGCGCGCTGGAGGCGCCGGCGCGCCAGATCGCAGAGAACTCCGCGGCCGACGGCGGTGTGGTGGTCGACCGGATGCTCAACGGCAGCGCGAACATCGGCTTCGATGCCGCTGCCAACCGCTTCGTCGATCTGTATGCCGCCGGGATCGTCGATCCGGTGAAAGTCGTGCGCACCGCGCTCGAGAACGCCGTGTCGGTCGCCAGCGTGCTGCTGCTGACGGAAGCGACACTGACCGAGCGCCCGGAGAAGACTCCCGAGCCGGCGCCGGCGAGCGAACCGTTCTGACCGGCTGGCTGCTCTGCAACGATGCCGTTGCCACCGGTCCGGCCGGTCACGGATAATCCGCCGGCACCCCGACCCGGAGTACCGCCCTTGCCCCGCCGCGACGTCAGTTTTCTGTTCGACCTCGACGGCACGCTGGTGGACAGCGTGTACCAGCATGTCCTGGCATGGCAGCAGGCGCTGCATGCCGCCGGGATCGAGCTGTCGGTGTGGCGCATCCACCGGCGCATCGGCATGAGCGGCGGACTGTTCACCGAGATGTTGCTGCGCGAGGTGTCCGTGCCGATCACCCCGGATCTGCTCGAGACGCTGCAGCGCCAGCACGCCGAGGCCTACGCCCGCCTGGTGCCGTGGGTACGTCCGTTGCCCGGCGCGACGGAGTTGCTGGCATACCTCACGGCGGCGAAACTCCCGTGGGCGATCGCGACCAGCGGTCGGATGATTTCGGCGCAGCACAACCTGCGCGCCCTCGGCATCGACCCGGCGAGCGCCGCGGTCGTGACCCGCGATGACGTCGCGCACGCCAAGCCCGATCCGGATTTGTTCATCGCGGCGGCCGACCGCCTCGGCAGCGACATCCACTCCGCCGTCATCGTCGGGGACAGCATCTGGGACATGCTCGCGGCCCGCCGCGCGCACGGACTCGGCGTCGGACTGCTCTCCGGCGGCTACGGCCAGGACGAACTCGAGCGCGGCGGTGCGATACGCGTCTACGAGGATCCGGCCGACATGCTGCGCCACATCGACGAGGTCGGCGGACGGACCTGAGTCTACCGCCGGTGGCTAGGCCCGCCCGATATGCGCGGCGAAGCCGCCATGCTTGGCGTAATGGGCCTACAGATAACTCGTGCGCGAGTCGGCCAGCAGCCTCGCGATCAGGCCTTCGAGATCCGTTCCCGCAGCAATGTCAGCGTCGATCATCATGTCATCGTGATCAAATGCGCGCACCGACATCACGCGGGCACGAAACAGCGCCGGCACTTCGTTGATCCGGTCGTAGCGCCGAGACGCCCCTTCCAGGACGTAGATTGCATGACTGGAGCGATACGGCGTTGCTGCGGGCTGATGCAGATAATTGACGAGCAGCACCGGCTCACCCGGATGGGCCGCACGCAGTTCGATCCGGCCCGGAAAGCCGCGTTCGCGATCGGCGATGACGCGCTGGGCGCCGCGGCGCGCCAACTCGCGCGCATCCAACCCGACGAACGGAGCAAACTGCTCCGGCGACAGTCCGGTAATTCGAAAGTCCATCGGCGGCGGCTGAGTTCAATGACGACCGAAGCGTACTGCGCCGCCTCGCGTCACACTGGCCGGAACCGGACGCGTCGCTCAGGCGCGGTGCACGTAATCGACCTCGGTCATCATGCCATCCATCATGTGCACGAGGTTGTGACAGTGCAGCAGCCAGCGGCCCGGCGGTGAGTCGGCCCGGAACCGCCACGTCGCCGTCCCGCCGGCGGGCACGAGTGTCGTGTCCTTCGCGAGCGGGCGACGCAGCCGCTCCCCGGACGCCTCGACGAGTTCGAACACATGCCCGTGCAGGTGCATCGGGTGACTCATGTCCGTCGGATTCTTGAAGGCGATCTCGACCCAGTCACCGTGCCGCACGTCGATCTTGGGCGTATGCGGCCAGATCTTCCCGTCGATGGTCCAGTGCGGATTGTTCGCCGTCCCGCCACCCAGCAGCAGCGTGCGCCGGACGTTGGCCGGCCCGAACGGTTCGGACGCACCCGCGGCGAGCGGAACGCCGTCACCGGCGAGCTCGTACGTGAACAACTTCGCACCGGCAAGTGACTGCGGCGGAACCTGCAGCGGATGGGCCGCCGTCGCATCGGCCGTGCGGATCACCATTGCCTGGCGACGTCCGCCGTCCGCGCCCATGAGGCTCTCGAGCAGCCAGGCGCCCGGACGAGTCACTTCGAACCAAGCGTCGTAGCGTTCCGCCACGCCAATACGCAACGCGTCGACCACCACGGGACGCAAGAGCGGATTGCCATCACTGTGCGTGACCCGCAACTCATGGCCCGCCAGGCGCACGTAATGCGTCAGGGTCGGGCTCGCATTCAGGATGCGAAGCCGCACGGTCTGCCCGACTTTGACGATCAGCGGGCGGGTGTGCGGGTATGCGGCTCCGCTGACGCAATGCGACAGGTACTTCAGCGCGTCCCCCATCCGCATCGGTCCGGCGGACGAATTCATGCCGCTCATGCCGCTCATGCCGCTCATGTGCGGCTGCACTCGCATGCCGGACGCGGTCAGACCGGGCGGCAGATACATCGGTGCATCGCTCTTGCCGGCAAGCGCCGCGTCCAGGCTGTGCAGATCGGGCACGTCATGCAGGATCAGGACGACTTCGACGTCAGCGCGCGGCTCACGCGGATCCTCGACCAGAAACGCCCCAAACAGCCCGCGCGCATCCTGATCACCCACATGCGAGTGATACCAGCGGAACCCCGGCGGATCGGGCTTGAACGTGTACACGAACTGCCCGCCGTTCGGCACCGGCACCTGCGTGACATACGGAACGCCGTCCATGTCGTTCGGCAGAATCATGCCGTGCCAGTGGATGGTGCTCACCGATCCGGTGTGATTGACGAAGCGGGCCCGGAACGACTGTCCGTACCGCACGCGCAGCAACGGGCCGGGCACTTGGCCGTTGTAGGCCAACCCGGTGAAGTTCGCCCCGGTGACCACCGGGTAGCGGTACGGCCGCGCCTCGAGAGTGACCTCGACGAGGTCACTGTCGGCTGCGCGCGCGCTCATCGACGGCAACAGCGTCCAGCTCAAGGCGGCAGTGCCGGCGGCAAGGGTCGTTTGCAGAAAATCACGGCGGCGCATCGTGAACTCTCCTTCGCGGCGCCCGCCGCGGCGCGCTCAGACCGACGCTGGGCCCGGCCCTGCCGAGAGGTGTGCACACCCCGCAGGACATCAGCACGCACGGGGATGGCCGCTGGCGATGACGGGTACACGGCGAGAACCGCTGCGGATTCCACAGCGCTCCTCGCCTCAAGGGAACCAAGCGTACCTCAGTCCGTCCCCGGACGGCGATCCCTTCGTCGACCGAGGCGCCCGCCGCCGGGTCTCAGGACGCCGCGCGCTCCTCGGCCCGCGCCGGACGAACCGCCGTCGGGTGCCACAATTCCTGGATCGACTCGAGCGTGCGCCCCTTGGTCTCGGGCACGAAGCGCAGCACGAACAGCGCCGCCAGGATGGCCCCGGCGCTGTAGAGCCAGTAGGCGAATCCGTGGTTGAAGTGCCGATTCAAATACGCGCTGCCGTCGAGCATCGGGAACGTCATCGAGACGATGAAGTTCATGATCCACTGCGCGCCGATCGCGATCGACATCGCCTTGCCGCGGATCGAGTTCGGATAGATCTCCGCGAGCATCACCCACACGACCGGGCCCCAGGAGAACGAAAAGCCCATGATGTAGAGCACGACCGCAGCAATCGCCAGATAGGACGCGCCGCTCGCCCGCCCGGCCCCGGCATGGCCGCCGGCGCTCACCAGGTGCAGGTCAAACAGCAGGCCGATCACGATCATCGCGGCCGCCATCACGAACGCTCCGACCACCAGCAGCGGCTTGCGCCCGAGCCGATCGACCGTAAACGTCGCCGCCAGCGTGAACACCGTCATCGTCACCCCGACGAACGTCGCGGACTCCCAGTAGGCCTGGTTGGTCGATGCGCCCATGTTCTCGAACATATGCGGGGCGTAGTACAGCACCGCGTTGATGCCGACCAGCTGCTGGAAGGCCGACAGCGCCACGCCGACCACCAGCACCAGCACGCCGAACGAGAGCAGTGGGCGGGTATGTTCGACCAGTGTCGCCTTGATTTCCCCGAGCGTCGATTGCGCACTGTCGGTGCCCACGAGCCGCTTCAGCAGCGCGAGCGCCTCCGCGTCACGGTCCTTCAGCACCAGGAAGCGCGGAGTCTCGGGCACCAGCAGCATGAACACGATCAGCAGCGCAGCCGGAATCGCCGCCGAGGCGAGCATGTGCCGCCAGGCGGTTGAGAGCAGGTAGGCGCGGCTGTGTCCTGACTGGATCAGCCAGTTGACGAAGTACACCAGGTTGATGCCGATCACGATGGCGATCTGCTGAAACGTCACCAGCATTCCGCGCGTCTCGGGCGGGGCGACTTCGGCGATATACATCGGGGCGAGCATCGAGGCCATGCCGATCGCCGTACCGCCCATCACGCGGTAGAAGAGGAAGGCCGGCAGCGCGCGGTCCCCGACCGCACCGAACAGACTCCAGAAGAACTCCGGATACCCCGCACCGAGCGAGGAGACGAGGAACAGCACCCCGGCGATGAGCAGTCCCGCCCGCCGCCCGATCCGCGTCGAGACCGGACCGGCAACCGCGGCACCGAGCACGCAGCCGAGCAGCGCGATCGAGATGGCGATGCCGGAGAGGAAGTTCGCATCTGCGGCGCTCAGATGGCGCGGGGTCACGAAATTATGCGTGATCGCGCTCGTGACGCCCGAGATCACCGCCGTGTCGTAGCCGAACAGCAGCCCGCCCAAGGTCGCCGCGGCGCTCAGCGCCACCACGAGCCCGGTATTGCCCTTGCTCATCGGAACCCCCTCGCTTTGGTATCGCTACCATGTCTCCCGGGGACCCGTCTTGTCAAGCGTCGGTGCGCCTCAAGCGGCGCTTCTCGGGCGCGCCGCCGACTCGCGCGTGATCAGTTCGTGGGCAACCTGGCGGTGCACTGGCTCGGCGGCCGCACCCCGTCGTCCGCCGCGCACTGCGGCAACCAACATATCGACCGCCTCTCCAGCCATCTGCGCGATCGGCTGATGGATGGTCGTCAGTCCCGGCCAGATGTTCGCCGCGATCAAGCTGTCGTCGAAGCCGACCACGGTCAGATCGTTCGGCACCTCAAGACCGCGCCGGTGCGCCTCGGCCATGACGGCTGCCGCCATATCGTCGTTACTGGCAAAAATCGCGGTCGGCAGCGGCTCGACGGCGAGGAGCTTGCGGGCCGCATCCAGACCGGAGCGGAAGGTGAAGAAGCCCTGCTCGACCCGCGGCGCGGGCAAGTGCCCATGTTCCTCGACGGCCGCCGCAAAGCCCCGCCAACGCTCCTCGCTCGCAGTCTGATTCGGGTGCCCCTTGATGAAGCCGAGCCGGGTGTGGCCGAGCGCGAGCAGATATCGGGTCATCTCGCGGGCCGCCTCGAAATCGTCGATGCTCACACACATCGCGTCAGCCGGCGGGCGGCCTGCGGCCACGGCCACGATGCGCATCCGCGCAGCCTGCAGCTCCGCGCGGATGACCGCCGATTCGCACAGCGGCGGCGGCAGCACCACACCCACCACGCCGCCTGCGACCAGGCGGCGCACCGCGCGGCGCGATGCCGCCGGCGTCATCTCGCACTTCTCCAGCACCAGTTGCACGCCGTGGCGGGTCGCAGCATCGAGCGCCCCGACCAGAAACTCGCTGAGGTAGGAGGCGCTCGGGTTCCCGTACAGCAGCCCCAAACGCTCGCCGCGGGCACTGGCCAGGTTGCGCGCCGCGAGGTTCGGCGAGTATCCGAGCTGGCGCACGGCCTGCATGACCGTCTGGCGCGTCACATCGCTCACGTACTGACCGCCGTTGACCACCCGTGAGACGGTCATCGGCGAGACGCCCGCGTATCGCGCCACGTCTTTGATGGTCACGCTGCGACGGGCGCCGCTTCGGGATTTACGCGCCGGTTTGTTCATCGATCCTCTGCGTTCTTCTCAGGGGCGCTCTTGTGCGGCCAACGCATGCGCCGAGGCACTTTAACACAGGCACAACAGGCCGAGCGCCGCCCCGGTTCCCGCCGTCGGCCGGCGTCGCACCGCCGGACCGCCGGCACCTGCGCGCATCCCGTCTATGATAACGGAACCAGTCCGGGCCGGGCCGCTCGTTCACCCGAGCCAAACCCGCGCCGGACCGCCCGGCGCCTCGCAGGGACGTCTTGAGGGGGCGCATGGCATTCTCTACCCTCCCGTAGCGCCGTGTGGCGCCCCGTCCCCTCCGACTGAGAGTCGCCCGTGCCCAATTCCGCTCCCGTGATTCAGCGCCCGCATTCGAGCCGTCGAGTCGTGCGCGAGGGTCTGCCGCGCCGCCGCTGGCAGGACTTGTATCACGTGTTCATGACCGTCACCTGGCCGCGGCTGTTCCTCAGCTTCGCAGGCTTCTTCCTCGCATTCAACCTGCTGTTCGCGGCAGTGTATTCGCTGCAGGCGAACGACATCGCGCACGTCAATCCGCCGGGTTTCTGGGGCCGCTTCTTCTTCAGCGTCGAGACGCTGGCGACCGTCGGCTACGGCGACATGCACCCGCAGACCGTCTTCGCACACGTCATCGCCTCATTCGAGATCTTCGTCGGCATGATGAGTCTGGCGCTGATCGCCGGGATGATGTTCGCGCGCTTCTCGCGTCCGAGCGCACGGATCCTCTTCGCCCACCATGCGGTGATCCGCCCGCTCGACGGCCAGCCGACCTTGATGCTGCGCGCCGCGAACGAGCGGCACAACGTCATCATGGAAGCCCAGGCGCATCTGCGCCTGGTACGCGATGAGCGCAGCGTCGAGGGCTATCGGATACGGCGCATCCACGACCTGCCGCTGCGGCGCAGCGAGCAGCCGGCCTTCCTCTTCGGCTGGACGCTGATGCACACGCTCACTCCCGACAGTCCGCTGGCCAACGCCACGGCCGAGAGCCTGCAGGCCGAGAATGCGTTTCTGATTCTGACCATCCTCGGAATCGACGAGACGACCGGACAGACGCTCATTGCCCGCCACGAATACCCGCCCGAGATGCTGCGTTGGCAGCATTCGTTCGCCGACATTCTGATCCCCGGCGCCGACGGCATCGACCGGTTCGACTACAGCCGCTTCCACAACATCGAGCCGTTCGTCTGAACGGCCGCGAGACCGGATCTGCATAGCGGAACCGGTCTGCGTCGGACCGGGGGTGGAAACACCGCGCCCCGACTGGCCGCTCAGGCGCAGAATGATGTTCGGCTCACCGCCAGCATCACGCGCGCACCCAACGACTCACCCGGTTCGAGCAGCCGCAGGCCGCTCACCGCCGGCGGTTCCGCGCGGTTCAATGCGTCCGGCATGTGGCTGACCGGCTCGACGCACAGGAACGTCTCCCCGGGCGGACTGTAGACGTGCAGCCAGCGCAGCGGCTCCTCAGCCTCGATGCGTATGCACAACTGCTCCTCCGGCAGGACGAGTTCCGCCCGACCGTTCCAACCGGTATAACAGTGATCCACGAGCGTCTGCGGCGCCGGCGCACCGCTGCGGAAATCCCAAATCGCTTCCGGCGACGCCAGAGCCGTCGGCAGGCACTGCGCATCGGCGAGCCACACACCCTCGACCGCCGCACGCAACCGGGCAGCCGGGGTTCGTCGCAGATAAGGATGCCAGCCGATGCCTGCGGGCATCAATTCGGCGGCGCGGTTCTCGAGCAGCAAGGCGACCTCGAGCCCCGACTCCCCGAGCGTGAACACCTGCCGTGCCCGGTACGCCCAAGGCCACTCCCCGGCCATGTGCTCGTAGACCAGCGCCACTCGATCCGGCTCGCGCGACTCGACCGTCCAGGGCTCGCGCCAGGCCTGTCCGTGCAGGGGGTGACGCTGGCCCGGCGCGTTGGGATTGAGCTGCACGGTGCGCGTTCCGATGCGAAAGCGCCCGTGCGCAATCCGGTTGGCAAACGGCATCAGCGCGAATCCGCCGCTATCGAGCGGCTCATCGATCTCGGGGGTTGCCCGCCGCAGCACCTCCTGTCCCTGGAACTGCAGCCCTGCGAGCGCGCCGCCGAGATGCGCCAGAACATCGAGCGTATAGCCATGCTGCGCAATCCGGATCGGCTGGCGCGCGGATGATTCACTCACAATTGACCTCACTGATGTCTCTCATCACGTCTCCTGAGCCTCAAGTCAAATGAACACGCAGCGCGAGCGCATACGTGTCGTCGTCGAAACGCGGCGGCAGCGTGACGCTGAGGCCCGCGCCGCTCTGGTGCCATTGCGGTGTATGGTGCTCCCCCAGCAGTTCGACGTGTCGGATCCGCCCCGGCCGCGTCGGTGCGTCGGTTCCGAGCGAGCGGATGAGCAGCGCTTCCCGGGGCCAGCCGAGCGCGATCGCGTACACCACCGATGCAGCCTTGTTGCGCGTGAAGCGAATATCGGCGGCCGACAGCTGCTTGACGCTCTTGCCCTGAAAGGAGCCCGGGTGGATCGTGCTCGGGCCCTCTCCGTACACGGACCACGGACGCGTCGCGTAGATCGCCTCGCCGTTCACCGCGAGCCAGGCGCCGATCTTGTGCAGAATGAGCCGCTCCTTGGCATCGATCGTGCCGTCGGGCTTGCCGGGCACGTTCAGGATGAAGGTGCCGTTCTTGCTCACCGTATCGATCAGCCAGTGGATGACCTAGCGCGGATGCATGTAGCCGCCGAACGCTCCGGGCTGATCGTACAGCGCGCGCAGATAATGCCAGTCGCCGAGGCAGGTCTCGGACTGCCATGGGTGGGCGCGGATCTGCCCGCTCAACCCGCGCTCGATGTCGGCGACCACGGCTTTCTCGAGCCGCGCTGGCACATTTTTTACCGTCATGACCGCGTCGACCGCCCCGCCGTGCCGAGCGAGGCTGCGGTTGTAGTAGTACGCCCCGATGTTCATCCCGCCCCAGCCGAGCGGCAGCAGCGGATTGTCGAAGTACAGCAGATCCGGGTCATGCTGTTCGATCAGATCGCGCGTGCGGTCGTAGAAGTTCTTCACGTACGCGACATCCGGCAGTGCATCGAACGGGTGCTTCGGTCCGTACAGCTGCTGCGGATCGTAGCCCTCCCACCATTGTCCCTTGCCATCGGCGAGCGTCAGATGCCCATCGTACGGCACACCGGCATAAGGTCCTCTCTCATCCGCGCCGTGCGCCGTCTGAAACCACCACCAATTGCGCGCCTGGTGCACCGTGACACCGAAGCGCAGACCGCGCTCCCGTGCCGCCTGCGCCCAGGTGCCGATCACGTCGCGATGCGGACCGATGTGGTGTGCATTCCAGGGGTGATGCGTGGAGTTCCAGGCGTCGAAGCCGTCGTGGTGGTTGGCAAGCGCTAGAAACAGTTTCGCGCCGGCACGCACGTACAGATCCATCAGTTCCTCGGGCTGCCAGTTCAGCAGCGTCCACTGAGCGCACAGATCCTTGTAGCCGAATCGGGAGGGATGTCCGTAATGCGCCCGCTGGTAATCGTACTGCGCAGTTGCGGCACTGGGCTTCGCGCCGCCCTGGATGTACATGTTGCGCGCATACCAATCGCCGTCCTCCGGAACGCACTGCGGGCTCCAGTGGTTCCAGATGCCGAACTTCGCATCCCGGTACCACTCAGGACACTCGTAGTGAAGGAGCGAGTCCCACGTCGGGGCAAACGGTCCCTGTCCCGCCAGCCCAGGGAGCGGCGCGTCCAGCGGCACGCCGTCCCATGAGCCTCCAGGCACCGGCAACGGCGGTGGGTGCCCCCAGCCGGTCGGCCGCCAGCCCGCCTCGTTCAACCGCTGCGCGGCGATCTCATCCCCGCGCAGCGCATAGAAGACGCGCTCGCGCTCGGGCGTGGCACAGAATTGGGCGTAGTCATAGGTGTCCCGATCGAAGCCGCGCCGCGCCGATCCGGCGAGCATGCGGTCTGCGGCGGCGCCCGGCAGAGGCAGCGACGCCGCAGCCGCCGTCCCGGCCATCAGCTTGAAGAAATGTCGCCGTCGCATGGGGGTGGCTCCTGTGCAATTCCGAAGATGTGCGGCATCTAGCGCCGCAGGCGAAAGAGCACCGAGCCGTGCGCCGCGAGGCGCACCTTCAGCGCGTTCGCACCGCCGAGCGCTCGCCGCTGCCACAGGTCCTGCACTCGGTAGCGGCCAGGTGCCAGTCCGAGCGCCCGCCACGGCACGCGCAGTGTGCGCGCCCGCGCAGCCAGGTTGAACGCCGCCAGGTACCACCCGCCGCCGCGCTGCGGCCTTGACGTCCACACCACGAACGCGTGTCGGGCGAACACTTGCCGGGCATCGCGCGCCCGCTGATCAACCGCAATGACCTCGGGATTGTCGAGCAACGACAGTGTCCACCGATTCATACGCGTGAGATTCGCGCCGATCATCAGCGGCGAGCGGGCGATACACCAGAGTGTCATGTAGGTGCGCTGCTCGGGGCGGGTGAGGCGACTCCAGCGTGCCGAACCCAACCCGGGCTTCGGGCCGAGGTAGCCGATCGCGAGCATGTCCGCATCCGGCCAGTGCCCAGGGCGGGCCAGGGGCGCCCAGCGCGCGAGGCGTTTGAACTGATTGTCCACGCCTTGTGGATACGCCTGTGTGCTGTGCCACAGATCCCAGACGTCGTTCGAGATGCGCCACAAGTTGGCATCGCGGCGCAGCTGGGCAAGCCGGCTCAGCGGTGCCGGTCCCGGGGAGAGACTCAGCACCATCGGCCGTCCTGCCGCCCGGACCGCTCGTGCCAGCATGCCGATCTCCGCCGCGGCATAGGGATGACTCGCGATGCAGTCTGCCTTGATGAAATCGACGCCCCAGCGCGCATACAACCTGACGATCGAGTCGTAGTACGCCTGTCCGGCTGCATTGGCTGCCACGCCGTCGTTGTCCGGGCTCCAGGGGCACGGCGCATTGGCAGTCGCTGCCTGCCGAGCGCGAAACACCGAACCGGCGATCGGCAGATCCTCACGGACCGCCTGCACCGGAATGCCGCGCAAAATGTGAATACCGAATTTCAGTCCCAGCGAATGCACGTACTGCGCGAGCGGCGCGAATCCCTTTCCGTCCGCCGCGGAGGGAAATCGGTTCGGCGCCGGCAGGTAACGGCCGTACCGATCGAGCGTCATGATCGAACCGTGTGCGCCACCGGACGGCGTCGGATTGCGCACGAACCACTCAGCATCGATCACCGCGTAGCGCCAGCCATAACGACGCAAATGCCGGCTCATCCAGCGGACGTTGGCGCGAAACTGCGCTTCCGTGATGGTCGTGCCATAAGCATCGTAACTGTTCCATCCCATCGGCGGACGCCGAGCGATCTGCCCGGTGCCAGCAAGCGACACGGAGCACGCGAGCATCGAGACCACGGCCGTCGTCGCGACACGCCGCACCGCCGCGGATGGCGAGCACCGGCTCATGATCGCGCCCCCAGGTCGTCCACGCAGCCGGCACAGCGCACACGCACGGCTTGACCGGTATAGGTCACAATCGCATCCGCCGGGGCACTGAAGTCATCTCCCGAGGGCGTACCAGGCCCGATCCAGCGAATACGAAACTGACGGCTGCGCACCATGCCGGGGAACGATCCGATGCGTGCGCCGATCGAGAGTGTGCCGTCAGCCTGGTCATAGGAGAACGGGATCAGCGAATACTGACCGTGCTGATAGCCCAAGGTGGTGCCCTGATCCTCGTACAGGCTGAACGTACCGCTGCGTCCGGTGTAGACCAGCACGGTGATAGGGGCTCCCGGCCGCTCGTCCGTGTACTCGATCGCCGGGCCCATCGGTACGATCGAGCCGGCCCGCACGAACAGCGGCAAACGCGCCAGCGGCGCCGCCACCGTCACCATCCGACCGCCCCGATAGACCCGGTTGGTGAAGAAGTCGTACCAGCGTGTACCGGCGGGCAGATACACCCGCCAACGGCGCGCTCGGTAACGATACACGGGGCTGACCAGGAATGCCGGACCGAACATGTACTCAGTGCCAATGCTGCGCACTCGGGGATCACTCGGGAACGCCATCTCCAGGGCGCGCATGATCGTGCCGTTCTTACGCCACGTGTCGCCGGCGAGAGTGTAGATGTAGGGCATCAGCCGGTAGCGCAGCTGATCGTAGGAGACCAGGATCCGATAGAGCTTCGTGCCGGGCGGCGAAAGATTGTAAATCTCCCGGTGCGGCATCTGTCCATGCGAGCGAAAAATCGGACAGAATGCACCAAACTCGAACCAGCGAGTGTTCAGCTCACGCCACTCGGCGAGATTGGCTGCATCCGGGTGCAGGTAGCGGCTCTCGGGCTGGTAGCCGCCAATATCCATCGTCCAGTTCGGCAGTCCCGAGAGCGAGAACCCGATGCCGGCGGCAATCTGATTCTTCATGTCCGACCAGCGTGGCGCGATGTCGCCGCTCCACACCGCTGCACCGCAGCGCTGCAGTCCGGCGAAACCCGAACGCGACAGGATGAACGGGCGCCGGTTCGGCCGAAACCGCAGATTGCCGTGGTATACGCCGCAGACGTGCTCGAGCGCATAGGCATTGAACACCGCCGCACCCGGGCCGAGTGGATTCGGCGTCATGAACGCCTCACGCTCGGCGATGCTGGTGTTCGACACCATGTCCGGCTCGTCCGCGTCCAGCCACCACGCGTCTACGCCGAGTACGCCGAGCGTGCGCTCGATCTGTCGCCAATACAGGTGTCGGGCCGCAGCAAAGAACGGATCGTAGAACCCGAACGTATAGCCTGACCCGACCCAATCTTTGATGCCGAGCTTCTCCGGCAGCGCAAACATGCC
>JAPTUI010000191.1 GCA_028067895.1 Pseudomonadota bacterium
GGGGGACGCCCCCGCGGGGCCCCCCCCGCGAGGAGAGCGGCCGCCAGGCCGTCATCGAGCGCGACAGTCTACCCGGTGATACCGGCGGGAGGCAATTTGCCGCTACCGCCGAAGTGGCGGATTACAAAAGATTTTTACGATATCGGCCCACGGGCGTTGCCGCCGATCAGACCGAAAAGCTCTCGCCACAGCCGCATTCGCCCCGCACATTCGGGTTTCGGAAGCGAAACGCCTCGTTCAGACCCTGCTTGACGAAGTCCACCGTGGTTCCATCGATCAGCGGCAAACTCTGCGGATCGACATAGACCTTCACCCCGTGATCTTCGAAGACCACGTCATCGGGCTGCTGCGCCTCGGCATAATTCACGACGTAAGCGAAGCCCGAGCAGCCGGTCTTGCGAACCCCGAGCCGCAGCCCGATGCCGTGCCCACGGGCGGCTAGAAAGTTCTGGATTCGATGGGCGGCGGATTCGGTGAGCGAGATGGCCATAGCGGTAACGATCTCCGGTGCGTCCTCATTCTACACTGCGGCGCCGTGCCGCTGGCATTCCCGAAGCGCGTCCTCGAGCGTGAGCAGGCGCCCGAGCTTCTCTGCCGGAATGCCCAGGGCCGCGGCCCACTCCTGCGGTCTGCCCGGCACCATGTCCGCCACCGCCCGTCCCTGCACCTGCTCGGCCAGCCATGCCGCGGCCACCATCGTGTGCGGGCAGCCGTACACGCGGTACGTCGCAGCGCGCACGCGGCCGGCGTCGACCTGGAGGCGGAAGCGAATCCAGACCTCCTGGCCCGGGCCGCCCGCCTCCCCGACGAGCTGCGCCGCGAACACCGGCGTCTGCGGCTCCAGGGCCGGGGACAGCGCACGCAGCCGTGTCACTTCGCGCCGGACGGCGGCGGCAGCCGCCTCGATGTCCGCCGGCTGCGAGAACCGCCCCAAGCTGAAGCGCAACGAACTCTGCGCGAGCTCGGTGTTCCGGCCCAGGGCGCGCAGCACATAGGAGGGCTCCGCGGAGGCCGAGTTGCACGCCGACCCGGTGGACACCGCCAGATCGGGCAGACCGGTGACCAGGCTCTCGCCCTCCACCCCTTCGATGGACACATTGAGAAGCCCGGCCACGCGCGGCGCGCCTCCCCCGTTGAGGTGCACGCCGCCCAGGGGCTCAAGCTGCGCCCACAGCCGATCGCGCAGTGCGGCAATCCGCTGCGGCTCGTGCGCGAGCGCAGCACGGGCCAGCGTGCAGGCCGCGCCGAAACCCACGATCTGGTGGGTCGGCAGCGTGCCCGGACGCAGCCCGCGTTCCTGCCCTCCGCCATAGAGCAGCGGCTGCAGCCGAGCACGAACGCCGGTCCGCACGTACAACGCGCCGATCCCTTTCGGACCGTAGAGCTTGTGCGCGGTAAAGGACATCAGGTCAATGGGCAGCTCCCGCAGCGCCATCGGAACCTTGCCCACCGCCTGGGCCGCATCCGTGTGAAAGAGAATGCCGCGCTCGCGGCACAGCGCCCCGATCGCCTCGACATCCTGGATCACGCCCGTCTCGTTGTTGACCCACATCACCGAGACGAGAACCGTCTCTGGACGCAGTGCCGCAGCGAGCGCCCGCGGATCGATCCGCCCGGTGCGATCCGGCGCCAGCAGCGTCACCGCAAACCCTTCCTTCTGCAGCCGTCTGCACGGATCCAGTCCCGCCTTGTGCTCGATGCGCGTGCTCACCAAGTGACGCCCGCGGTCGGCCGCGGCACGTGCCGCGCCCAGCACTGCAAGGTTGTCCGATTCGGTCGCACCGGAGGTGAACACGATGTCCTCGGCCGCCGCCCCAATCAGCGCCGCAACCTCGGCACGCGCGGTCTCGATTCGCGCCGAGGCGCGTCGGCCCCAGCCGTGCAGCGAGGCAGGATTGCCCCGACCGCCTTCAGCCGCGAGGCATTCCGTCATGGCCGCGATGACGGCGGGATCGAGCGGGGTCGTGGCGGCGTAGTCGAGGTAGATCGGTGCAGCGGTATCCATAGGGATCATCAGGGCCGCTGCTTCAGTACGGCCCTGCGGATGTGCGCATGATGCACGCCGGACCGCCGCAGGTCATTGTCCACCGGGAAGCGGCCCGTGGGGGCCTGGTCGTTATATGCATATTTTATATATCGCAATATATATAGATGCATTTGAGATATATGTTGGGCAGCGCCATCCTGATCCCATTCGCAGTGCACCCCCCTCCCCACACAGGACACTCTCATGACCTCACGCTCCGTGCTGTTCTGCACTCTGGCCCTTGGTCTGCTCGCGGCCGGTGCCGCCACGGCCCAGCCGGCCGGCTTCTGGCACTACCCGGTCATCAAAGGCTACGGCCCTGAACACGTCTGGCCGGGCGTCGTCGCCCGCCCGAACGCACACACCACGTACCAGGCGCTGTTCGATCTGACGCAAGGCAAAGCACAGGCCGAAAAGATCAATCCCGGCCTGGATCACATTGCCCGCACCATCAACATCTTCGCTGCCGCCGGCGTCCCGCTGAAGCACCTGAAGTTTGCGGTCATCATCCACGGACCGGCGACGCCGATCGTGCTAGACGCGGCCGCCTATCAGGCGAAGTTCGGCCATCCCAATCCCAACCTCGCGCTGCTCGCGACGCTGCGCAAGGCCGGAGTGCGGCTGATGGTCTGCGGCAATGCGCTCGGCGACATGCACCTGAACCCCTCGGAGGTCGACCCCGACGTGCGCGTCGCGCTCTCGGCCCTCTCGACCGTCATCATCCTGCAGAACCAAGGCTATGCGCTGGTGCGCATGTAACCGCCGCGGCCGCCCCAACCGGCCGCAGGAGACTCCCATGTTTGCACGACATTCCATTGCGTTCGCCGGCGGCCTGCTCGCCGCACTGCTCGCCGGTCCGGCGCAGGCCGCCGGCGTCGCACGTGCCGCCGCGCCGCCGCGTTACGCCGAGCGGCTGTTTCCGCCCTGGTCGCAGGGCGCGAACGATCCGGCACTGCACCAGGGCCTGCGCTTCACCGTACCGGAAATCGACGACATGCCGGATTTCCACGGCAACCTCGATCACCCGGCGCTCGTGATTTTCGTCGGTGGCAACTACTACTTCGCAATGGCCCCGCTGGTGCGGGCGTTCTCGGTACGGCATCCGCGGCTGCGCGGACGCATCTTCTACGTCACGCTGCCGCCCGGCCTGCTGATCAAGGCCATGGCGAATGGCGGCACGTTCACCTCCGGCAACCTGACCTTCACCGTCGCCCCTGATGTGTATGCGGCGGGACTGAAGAAGGTTCAGGGGCAGATCGCAGCCCGGCGGCTCGTGCCGCCCGCCGTCCCGTACGCGACCAACACCCTGACCATCATGGTGCCGGCCGACAATCCAGCGCATATCGCGGGACTCACCGACCTCGGCCGGCCGGGCGTGCGCCTCGTGATGCCGAACCCGGCCTGGGAGGGCGTGGCGCGCCAGATCCGCATGGCGCTCGAGCGGGCCGGCGGCCCAGCGCTCGCCCGCACGGTGTACGTGCGCAAAGTCGCCGACGGACAGACGATCCTCACGCACATCCACCATCGCCAAACACCGCTGTTCCTGATGCAGGGCATCGCCGATGCCGGCGTCACGTGGAAATCCGAAGCGATCTTTCAAGAGCAGATCGGACACCCGCTGAGTCACGTCGACATCGCGCCAGCCGATAACGTGACGGCGATCTACGCCGCGGCGATGGTGCGTGGCGCGCAGCATCCCCGGGCCGCACACGCCTGGCTTGAGTTCCTGCGTTCGGACGCCGCGCAGCGCATCTTCGCCCGATACGGCTTCAAACCGGCGCCGCCGAGCGCCGCCGAGCGCCGCTGAAGCGGCTCCGGGAGCACCTCATGAGCACACCGACCTCGCCGCACGCCATCGCCGACGATTCCGCTGGCCTCTGGCGACAACTCGGCCTTGCATTGCTCGCCGTGCGCTTCGTCCAGGGCTGGATCTACTGGGGCGGTGGCAGC
>JAPTUI010000511.1 GCA_028067895.1 Pseudomonadota bacterium
GTTGACGCCAGCCAAACTCGTCGCGGGCTACTGGATTTGGCAGGTCCGCTCGATCGAGGAAGCGGTCGAATGGATCAAGCGCGCACCCTTCGATGGAGGTGTGGAGGTGACCCTGCGCCCGATCTTTGAGTTCGCCGATTTTGGCAAGGAGGTCACCCCAGAGATGCGTGCCCACGAAGAGCAGCTCCGCGGCGAAATCGAGCGGCAGCGGAAATCCTGAATGGAAGGGATCGTGGGCATCACATGAGCACTGGAGCCGCTCGCGAGGCGATCGAGGCTGTCTGGCGTATCGAGTCCCCGCAGCTCGTCAGCCGCTTGATGCGAATGGTTCACGACCTCGGCGCGGCCGAGGAACTGGCGCACGAAGCGGTGATTACCGCCTTGGAGCGCTGGTCCTCGGCCGGCATTCCGGAGAATCCCGCGGCGTGGCTCATGACCTGCGCTAGAAATCGGGCCCTCGATCTGCTGCGTCAGCGAAACATGCAGTGGCGAAAGCACGGCGAGATCGAAGGCGATCTCGGAGGAGAGACGGTAGAGCCGTGCCTCGAGGAGAGGCTCGATGAGGACGTGGGGGACGATGTGCTGCGGCTGATCTTCATCGCTTGTCATCCGGTGCTGTCGAGGGAGAATCGCGCGGCACTGACCCTGCGGCTTCTCGGCGGTCTGACGACGGAGGAGATCGCTCGCGCCTTCCTCGTCCCGGAGCCCACCATCGCACAGCGGATCGTGCGAGCAAAGCGCACGCTTGCCGAAGCGCGGGTGCCCTTCGAAATCCCGCCTCGGAAAGAACTGGCATTGCGGCTCGCCTCCGTGCTCGAGGTGATTTATCTCATATTCAACGAGGGCTACACCAGCACCCAAGGAAACGACTGGATGCGCCCGGAACTCTGCCACGAAGCAATGCGGCTGGGACGGATTCTCGCAGGGATTCTGGTCGAAGAAGCGGAGGTTTACGCGCTGCTTGCCCTCATGGAGCTACACGCCTCACGCCTTCCGGCACGCATCGACGCCTCCGGCGCCCCTGCTCTTCTTCTCGATCAGGATCGGTCTCGCTGGGACCAGCTGCTCCTGCATCGGGGACTGGCGAACCTGGCGCGCGCCGAACTCCTCCACCAGCCGCTCGGCCCTTTCGCTCTGCAGGCGGCGATCGCGGCCTGCCATGCGCGTGCGCACGTCGCGGCGGAAACGGATTGGAGCCGCATCATTGCCCTCTACGACGCACTCGTCGAGACCACCCAATCTCCCATCGTCGAGCTCAATCGTGCCGTGGCGGTATCGATGGTCTTCGGGCCGGCAGCCGGTCTCGAGATCGTCGATGCACTCCGGAACGAGCCCGCGCTGAAGTCCTATCATCTGCTGCCCAGCGTGCGCGGTGATTTCTTGATGAAGCTGGGGCGGCACGCTGAGGCGGGTCCGGAGCTCGAGCGGGCCGCCGCCCTGACACAAAATGCTCGCGAGCGGAACCTGCTGTTGGCGCGCGCAAACGAGTGCTGCCCAAGACAGGCCACTGGGCGTCCCGTTTGAGCGCCTGTGGACGACCGCGGCGGCGCTTGGCCAATGCAAGCCGTCGATTCCGACGTAGCAGTCGGCGTTTCAAAACTTACCCTTTGTGAAAAGCCGAAGCCGCACCCGGCCGCGGCCGCCTCGGCCCGTTCAAATAGAGCAAACGCGCTTACGTCGTGTACATACCAGGCGTCGCAAGCATTCTCATGTGCTGCCCGTTCCGCTCTCGCGAAGCCATTTCCATAGATTCTTCGCCATCCACCCCTGACGATCGGTAGCGTCGAGTTTGATAATCAACAGCGATCCACCAGGATCAACCAACGGTCGCAAGCGTGTTTGCCACTTCTGCGCCTTTGATGTCGTCTTGACGATCCAGCAATAGTCTGAATACTTGTACCAATCGACCGCGAGGTCCATCTTTTCTTTGACTTGCTCATCCGTCACTCCGATCTTGGGGCGGATGAAAATGTGATACAGGGTGGCCACTAGCTCGGTCCCCCTTTCTGATTGATCTGCGCGGCGTCCCGATCTGGAATCTGGGCCAATTCAGGATCGGCATCTGGCCCCTTCACCGAATCTGGTTCCTCCGGCTCGAGTTCTGCCGCAGGCACCTTTGGGGTCGTCTTGCTTGCGTGAACCATCTGTTCGTGTACGAGAAACTCAGCCCCCTCGAGCAGCGCGGCCTGCGGATGGCGGTCCGCAAAGCTGATCAGCCGCCACAGCAAGGGCAATGCCAGCGTAAATATGGCTACCAATGCGCCAGCCGAGATCCACACATTCTTGGCTGACCACGCAACCAACGCGAACGCGAAAGAGGCGACAATTACAGCGAGGGTAACCTTTCCGACCACTCCGCCCCGCAGCGTTACCTTCGAAAGCCGTTGCAGCGCCCGATCAACATTGAATGACAAGCTCAAAGAACCTCCGCGCGGCTTCTGGTCTTCGATTGCGCGCCAGCGGCTGCAATGCGAGTGACTATGCCGCGGCCCCAAGTGGCCGCGCACGCTCGATACGCTCGCGCTGGCGAGGGCTGTTCAAGGCCGCCCACAACTCACCGCGGCGCTGAACGTTGAGCCAGAACTCGGGGCTGTTGCCGAACACCCGCGCGAGAATCAGCGCAGTCGCCGCGGTGACCGCGCGGCGATCGTTGAGATCGGCGTTGACGTGCTTGCGCGGCACGCTCATCGCCTCAGCGAGCGTCGACTGGGTGAGACCCAGAGGCTTCATGAACTCCTCGACCAGGATCTCCCCGACCGTGGCCGGCTTGCGCTTCGTCGTCAGCATGAGTTCACCTCATCGGTAATCATGATTGTCCAGATAGACATCCTTCGCCTCACCGTGACCGCCGTTCCATCTGAACACCAACCGCCATTGGCCGTTGATGCGGATCGAATGCCATCCCGCCAGGTGCCCGCGCAGCTTCTCGAAATGATTGCTGGGAGGCACCCGCAGGTCCCGATCGCCCGTGGCGTCGTCGATCATCTGCAGCTTGCGGAAGAGCCTGCTCTCGAGATCCGGCGGAATACGCTTGGAGCGCATATCCTCGATGAAGAATGCGCGCAACCACTCGTCCCGGAAGCCCGCAATCATGCTGACGGTCTCGGCATGTACCACTGTACCGTTGCACGGGACGTCCTGCAACCCTGATGCCCCCGGGAAAGCCGGCAGTGACCCAGCCACTGCCGGCGGACCGGATCGTTGCGATCAGCGGCGGCGGCGCCGCCGGCCTCGTCTCAGCTCCGCGACGAAACGATCCACGTCCCGCTTCAGGAGATCCCCGTCGGCGATCCCGGCGATTTGCGCGAAGACCGCCGCCTGTGGCACGCGCTCGGGTTCGGCCGCCTCGATGGCGAGCCGTCCGTCGCTCACCTGCACCGTCACCGGCAGGCCGATGGTGAATCCGGCGCGCTGGAGCCAGGCGCCCCGCAGGAGCAGCTGGGGAGCGCGCATCGGACGTCGATCCGGCCCTTGGATGTCGCGCAGCGCATTGCATACGGTGAGTCGTCGGACCGAAGGGTTCTGGGTGTCTTTCTGCACGAAATCGCGAGAATTGGGATCCTGTGCCGGCACCGACGCCGGCGTAAACTGGGTGTGAGCCATGGTCTGCTACCTCTGATAGTGACTGTGGTCAGGCGCCGGACGGTGCGTTCAACACCGTCTGGCGCCGCTTGAGTGGCCTGGGGCGGGATTGCCCGAGTCGAAAACGTCACGCCGCAGCGCAGCCGTCAAGGCCGCCGCGGTCTTCCGCGGCGCTCCGCGAGCGCGCGTCCTCGCGCGCGAAGGCCTTGACGGCGAGAACGGCGTGGTAGGTTTGATCGGGCAAGCACGCCTCCCCTCTGAGTGTCGAGTAGAGGGCTCACGCGCGACTTTCGTGAATTTTCCGCATGAGCGGCGGGAAACGACCGCATAGGAAGGCCGTGGCGCCGCGATCGAGGGGGTACCCGCTACCCTGCTATCC
>JAPTUI010000474.1 GCA_028067895.1 Pseudomonadota bacterium
CCATCGCGAGCCATTGGGGTTCGCCAGCAGGTAGAGGCCGCGGTCGTCCGAGACCTTGTAGGCCTTCTCTCTGGGCTTGAGGCTTCGAATCTTCGCATCCGACAGCATGGCGCCACTCCTTCCTCGGACTCACACCGGGATTGCCCGAACTGGCCTCAGGGGTAACCTGAAATCGCCTCGGTCCCGAACCAGACTCACAAAATTGGGACTCACACAGGAGCGCAGTTACCCCGTTTGACCTTCGGGCGTGTTATCACGCCGGTGGATTGCTGTGGATGGGCTGCGCTTCGCAAACCCTACGAGTTCCAGGGGTTTGGCGCAATGTTGTGATGTTGGAGGGCGGGCAGGGAAGGTGGAGTTTGAAGCCACCTGGTGCCCGGGGCCGGAATCGAACCGGCACGGGGTTACCCCCGAGGGATTTTCGTACCCGCTACGGTTTACACCGCTGCGCGCGATCGGCGGACCCGCCGGCTGCGACGCATTTGGGGTCTGGACTTTACCTTTGCCCTGCCGCGACTTCAGCGTGCATCGCGGTTTAGGCAGGGGCCGTCAAGTCTCTACACTTTCCGCTCAGCCCTGCGGCCGCTCGGCTTAGCTCGGTATTGCAGCCACCGTCACGTGCTGCTGGTCCACCGACTTTGACCCCATTCACACCGGGCGTTTCCGCCCCGGGTGCTCAACTTCGTTAAGTCCCTTGCGTCTACCTGTTTCGCCACCCGGGCAAGGGAGGCTCGCGCATTCTACCCGAGGCCCGGCTGGCCTTGGCACCGTTGCGCTTTCGACGCAATAGGGATCCCTACGTAGGCAAAGCTGCGCAGTGCCTATAGAGATAAATGTCCGAATTGGCGAGACTTACCGCCCATCGAAGCAGTGATGGGCCGATACGAGGCATGTCCGAGGCGACGCTCAAGGGCGAAAATGTGCATCTGTGGCGCGGTGAGCGGCACGTGCTGCGCGGTGTCGCCTTCACGGTCTCGGGCGGGGAGTGCCTGCAGCTGACCGGTCCGAACGGGGCCGGCAAGACAAGCCTCCTGCGCACCGTGTGCGGCATGTCCTACCCGGAGGCCGGACGGATCAGCTGGCGGGGCGCGGACGTGCGCGAGGACCTGCCGAGCTTCCATGCCGAAATGGCCTATCTCGGCCACGAGCCGCCTCTGAAACTCGAGCTCACCGGCCGGGAGAACCTCCAGTACTGGGTGGGCGTGCGCCGCCGCTTCGCCGCCGCGGAGCTCGATGCCGTGCTCGAGCGGGTCGGCGGGCGGCGCTGGGCCGACCGGCCGGTGCGCACCCTGTCGGCCGGCCAGAAGCGCCGGGTGGCCCTCGCCGGGCTGCTGCTGATGGCGGTGCCGCTGTGGCTCCTCGATGAACCCACCACGAATCTCGATGTCGAAGGGCAGCACCTCGTGGGCGCCCTGATCGACGAGCATCTCGCCGCCGGCGGGCTGGCCATGGCGGCCGTACATCATCCGCTCGCGGTCTCGGAGCGGGGACTGCGGCGATTGGAGCTGGGCGGTGTCTGAGCTGAGTGTGGTCCCGTCGTCCCTGGCGCGCCCCGAGCGGGCCCCGCGTGCTGCGCCGGGCGCCGCCGCGGTGGCCTGGATGATGCTCGAGCGCGACCTGAAGCTCGCCTTTCGCAAGGCGAGCCAGCTGGTCCAGCCGCTGGCGTTCTTCGCGATGGTGACCACGCTGTTCCCGCTCGCGATCACCCCGGAGCTGACCCGCCTGCGGCACATCGCCTCCGGCGTGCTGTGGGCCGCGGCCCTGCTGTCCTCGCTGCTCGCGCTCGAGTTCCTGTTCCGCGACGACGCCCAGGACGGTACCCTCGAGCAGTACGCACTCTCGGGGCGCGCGCTCACCGGGCTGCTCGTGGCCAAGACCGCCGCGCACTGGCTGCTCACCGGCCTGCCGCTGGCGCTGATGGCGCCGCTCGCGGCGGTGTCCCTCGGCGTGCCGGCGCATGCGCTGCCCGGGATTCTCGCCTCGGTGACGCTCGGCACCGTGACGATGAGCCCGCTCGGGGCGGTCGGCGCGGCGCTCACCCTCGGGGTCCGGCGCGCCGGGGCGCTGTTGTCGCTGCTGACGCTGCCGCTCACCATCCCGGTCCTGATCTTCGGCGCGCACGCAACGCAACTCGCAATCCGCGGCGAGCCGTACGGCGCGTCGCTGACGCTGCTCGCCGCGCTGGCGGTCTTCGGCATGACGCTCGCGCCGCTCGCCGCCGCGGCCGCCGTTCGCATTAACCTGGAGTGAGGGCTCACCGCAGATGACCTGGACGTGGTTTCATCGGCTGGCTTCCCCGCCGCACCTGTACCGTACCGCGGGGCGCCTGATGCCCTGGTTCGCCTGGCCCGCGGCGCTGTTGATCCTCGCCGGACTCATCGGCGGACTGTGGCTCGCGCCGCCGGATTACCAGCAGGGCGATGCGTATCGCATCATGTACGTACATGCCCCGAGCGCTTGGCTGTCCCTCATGGTGTATACGATCATGGCCGTGGCCGGCGCGATCGGTCTGATCTGGCGGATGAAGGCCGCCCATGCGCTCGCTGCGGCCGCCGCGCCCATCGGCGCCTCCTTCACGCTCGCGACGCTCGTCACCGGCTCGCTGTGGGGCAAGCCGATGTGGGGCACGTACTGGCAATGGGATCCGCGTCTGACCTCGGAGCTGCTGCTGTTTTTTCTCTACCTGGGCTACATGGGGCTGCGCGCGGCGTTCGAGGACCTGCAGCGCGCCGATCGGGTGAGCGCGGTGCTCGCCGTGGTCGGGGTGATCAACGTGCCGATCATCCACTATTCGGTGGTGTGGTGGAACTCGCTGCACCAGGGGCCCTCGGTGATGTACCTCGGTAAGCCGACAATGCCGCCCTCGATGCTGGTGCCGCTGCTGCTGATGTTCTTCGGCTTCACGCTGTTCTTTGCCGCGGTGCTGCTGGTGCGCCTGCAGGGCGAGGTGCTCAACCGCGAGCGGGCCGCACGCTGGGTGGAAGAGGAGGTGGGCGCATGATGCGATTTCTCGACATGGGCGGGTATTATCCCTGGGTGTGGCCGGCGTATGCCGTGACCTTCGGGGTGATGGGCCTGAACATCTACTGGGCGAAGCGGCTGCGCGAGCGGGCGCGCCGCGCGGCGCTGCGCAGACTGCAGACGCAGGAGGAGCCATGACACCGACTCGACGCCGCCGGCTGCTGCTGGTGATCGGCATTCTCGCCGGCGTTTCGATCGCCGGCGGGCTCGCGCTTTCGGCCTTCCGCCAGAACGTGACGTTCTACTTCGTACCCACCCAGGTCGCCGCGGGCAAAGCGCCCGTCGGGGAGTCGTTCCGGCTCGGCGGCATGGTCGCCAAGGGCAGTGTGCACCGTGTGCCGGGCAGCATGCAGGTGCGCTTTATGGTCACGGACTACAAGCACGAGATCCCGGTCGAGTACACCGGGGTGCTGCCGGATCTCTTCCGGGAGAACTCCGGGGTGATCGTGCACGGCAAGCTGCTGCCCGATGGGGTGTTCCTCGCCAATCAGGTGCTCGCCAAGCACGACCAGTACTACCGGCCGCCGGGTATCCACCAGGCCTGGGGGATCCAGCACGGCGATCCGCGCGACCCGGCGCTCGCGGTGAGCGCGACGGCGAGCGCCGCAGCGGCGCACGGGAGCAGCACGATCGAGGCGGCCACGGAGTACGCCAAGTGATTCCGGAACTCGGCCAGTTCGCGCTCATCCTGGCGCTGCTGCTCTCGGTGCTGCAGGCGTTCTTCGGCATCGCCGGGCCGGCCCTCGGGCGCGAGCGCTGGACGGCGGCGGTGATCCCGGCAACCGCCGGGCAGTTCGTCATGGTCAGCACCGCAATGGGCTGCCTGATGGCCGCCTTCATCGGCAACGATTTCTCGGTGCGCTACGTGGCGGAGAACTCCAACTCCGCATTGCCGCTCTTCTACCGCATCGCGGGCGTCTGGGGCGCGCAC
>JAPTUI010000152.1 GCA_028067895.1 Pseudomonadota bacterium
CGGCATCAGGCGCGGGTGCGGGTGCGGGCGGTCCGGCGCGCCATGCGGCTTCCGGACGACGGTCGGCCACGAGCGCGAGCGTCTCGAGCGCCTCGGGACCGAGGCGGGCGCGCAGCCGCTCGATGAGTTCCATGCCCGGCGCCGTGGCGAGTCCGCCCCGCTCTCCCGGCTGCCACAGGCCGCCGGTGTGCATCGGCTGCGGCACGGGCCATCCGGCGCGCAGCTCACAGGCGCGCACCGGTTCGGGCAGCGTGAGCATGCGCAGCCGCTCATCGAACAGCGCCGCCAGCCGCGCCGCATCGGCGAGCGGTGTGCCGAGCCGCAGCACGCAGCGGGTGGGTGCAGCCTGCCGATGCCACAGCCGGCACTCGAGTGCGAGCACGCCACACTGACGGGCGGTCAGGAAGCGACCGAGCTCCTCGAGCAGCGAGCGCAGCGTCGCGGCGAGCAGCGCGTGGCCGTCGGATTCGAAGGGCAGCTCGCGGCGACGACGAAACCGCTGCGGCGCCTCGAAGCGCTCGCGCGGCTCGGCCGCTCGTCCCGTCAGCCGGTCGAGCTCCGCGAGCCGGGCTGCGCCGAAGCGCTGCGCGAACCCGGCGCGCGGCAGACGCAGCGCCGCCCCGACGGTGCGTACGCCGATGCGCGCGAGCCGTTCGATCAGCTTCGGCGACCAGCACAGCGCCGCCAGCGGCAACGTCGCCAGCGAACCGGCCAGCTGCCCCGCCTCCAACACCGTGAACGCCCGTCCGGCCCGCGCGCCGGCGAGTGCGGCGGATGCGGTCGGCGCGAAGGTCAGGATGGCCGGCAGGCCGAGCGCGGTGCACTCCCCGGCCATCGCTCGGCGCAGCCCGTCCACGCCGCCGAACAAGTGCAGGCTGGAGCGCACTTCGAGCAGCACCGCGTCGGGCGGTGCAAGACTGATCCGAGGCGTGAAGCGCTGCGCGCGTGCGGCGAGCGAGTGCAGCGCGCGCGGCGCAGCCGGATCCGCCGCCTGTGCCCTCTGCGGCAGATGCACCGCGAGCCACAACGGAGCCTGTGAGGGCCGCGCGGGCGTCTCGCGCATCTGCACGGGCTGCACAGGTGGAAGGACCGCGCGACGCGGCGCAGGCTCCGGGGCCTCCGGGGCAAACAGATCCAGCGTCTTAGGCGCTCTCACGGCATCCTCTGCGGCGCATGCGCAGCCGCCGCCCAGGTCAGATCGAGCGCACCACGCGCCCCGCCGCGGCTCTTCAGCAGCGTGACCCGCGCGCCGTCACCGCGCGGCTCGAGCGCGACCCGCAGCATCGCCGGGGAGGCCTCGCCGGCCGCCTCGCGCGTTCTGAACAACACCCCGAGCGTGTTGCCGCGCTGCGCCGCGAGGTGCAGGCGGCGGATGTGCCGTGCAGGCGCATGCCTCGTCCAGGCGAACACGCAATCGCAGGCGCCGGAGCCGAGCGCCTGCTCGAAGGCCCAGAGGGAGGTCGGCCGCCGGCCACGCATCGGTGCGCGCACGATGAGCAGCCGCGAGAGTGCAACGCCCGCCGCGGCCAGCGCCGGAGCGAACGGCTGCAGCGGCGGGGCCACCCAGATGCACCAGCGCGCCTCGGACCGGCGCGTGATGGACGCCAGCGCCGGCAGCAGCAGCTGCAGCTCGCCCTGACCAAACCGCATGGGAAGAATCTCGATCAGTCCGCTGCGCGGCCAGCCGCCTCCCGGCAGGCCCGCATCGAGCGGCGCAAACCCGCTCGGCCACACCGCACCGCGCGCAGCGGAGCCGGCACGCCACAGCGCCGGATGCGCCAGTAGTTGCTCAAGGCGCGGGTCGGTGCGTGCGGCACTCGGAGGCGGCGCATTGCGCCGCTGCCCATCGGCGCTCATGCACGCCGGCTCCCGTCATTACATGAGGCCGTGGCTCTTGCCGCGGCGCAATACGCCGACCACGATGCCCTCGATCAGCAGCGACTGTTCCTTCAGATCGACGCGGATGGGATCGAAGTCGCTGTTCTCCGGCAGCAGCCAGACGACGGTGCCTTCCTGGCGATAGCGCTTCACCGTGACCTCGTTCTCCAGGCGCGCCACGACGATCTGCCGGCTGCGCACCTCGGGCGTGCGATGCACCGCCACCAGATCACCATCGAGGATGCCGGCATCCTTCATGCTCATGCCGGTGACCTTCAGCAGGTAATGCGGCCGTGGCTGGAACACGCCCGGATCGATGTCCAGGCGCGCCTCGATGTTCTCCTCGGAGAAGATCGGCCGGCCGGCCGCGACTCGCCCGATCAGCGGCAGCCCGATCTGCTCGCGGATGGTGTCCTTGAGCTGGATGCCGCGCGAGGCGCCCGGCACCAGCGCGATGACTCCCTTGCGTGCCAGGGCGCGCAGGTGATCTTCAGCCGCATTGGCCGAACGAAACCCCAGTTCACGGGCGATCTCGGCACGGGTGGGCGGCATCCCCGAGTGTGTGATGAAGCGCTGGATCAGCCGCAGAACTTCGATTTGGCGAGGGGTGAGATCAGACATGGTGCCGCCTGTTCTTTTGTACAAGGCTGTGATTATATCCATAACGGTGCGCCCGGCAAGCCCCCTACCTCACCAGGGTGAAACCGACGCCGGATCCCCCTCGCCGCCCGCCTCGATCCTGTATCCCTACCGCAACATCGCCGACCGGCCGGTGGCCTTCATCGCTGCATCCGAGCGGCTTCTCAACTCGGTCCGCCAGTGCGCACGCGCCCTTTATTCAGCCTCCGTTCATATGCATCGCGCCGCCGGTCCGTACAAACCCAAAATCCTGTAAAATCAGCATGTCCAGGGTTGCATTCCCCGCACAAATTTGTTGGACTTGCGCGGTCGAGTCGTGGGGGCTGCTCCACCTCGGATCGTTTGCATTTTCAGGACTTCCTCAATTAACAACCCCAAGGGGACTTTATGAAGTACGCGAGCGTAGTGAAGGTCGCCGCGGCCGCGGCCCTCGTGGCCGGTCTTGCCGGCTGCCAGAACCTGACCCCCATCAAGTCGGACATCGCCAACCTGAAGTCGCAGGTGGCCCAGCTGCAGAGCCAGGTCTCCGCTGCGCAGAGCACCGCCGACAAGGCCAACAGCGCCGCCGAGGCCGCGCAGAACGCTGCCGACCAGAAGTCTGCTGCGGCTCAGAGCACCGCCAACGAGGCGCTCTCGCTCGCGCAGTCGAACAAGGCGGCGATCGACGCCACCAACGAGAAGATCGACCGCATGTTCAAGCGTTCGATCTCCAAGTAAGAGCGACAGCGCTCCTACGAAAACGCCGCGCATCTGCGCGGCGTTTTTTTTCATCGGGTGTGACTACGCACATGACCAAAGTCCATGTGCGCTAGACGTGCGCCAGTCTTACCGGCACCGCGCGTGTTACTCGCATTGAGCATGTGCCCTCCGGCAGCGCGCTCACGTCGGGCCTATACGCGATGCATACGCGCCGATGCGGTCGCGCTCTCGGCGAGGAAACGCGTGATCGGAACGATGTCCTGGCGCACGCTCGCCTCTTCGAGCGCGGCCATGTATGCGTCGCGCGTATCCACCGTTACGACGGTCCACGGCCAGCCGCCGGACGCCAGCATCACGTTCATCAGGAAGCGGCCCATGCGGCCGTTGCCATCCATGTACGGATGCACGTAAACGAAAAAGAAGTGGCCGAGTACGACGCGAACCGCCGGCTCGGGCTCCGCAGCCAGCAGCGCGAAGAACTCAGGCATCAGATCGCGCATCGCCTCAACCGGGGGAGGCACGTGCATTGAGCGCCGGATGAACACCTGCCCT
Organism: Pseudomonadota bacterium; assembly: GCA_028067895.1. Lineage (GTDB taxonomy): Bacteria > Pseudomonadota > Gammaproteobacteria > Steroidobacterales > Steroidobacteraceae > 13-2-20CM-66-19. The sequence continues at coordinate 3,769 of JAPTUI010000152.1, forward strand.
GCGCGGTATCCGGCGAGATCGGCGGCGTTCAGGAAACCGGCCGCCACCGAGGGCCCGAACAACTCCCGATACCAATCCGCGTGCACGGCTTCGGCGACCACGCCGGCATTCTCGCCGGCAAGCACGCGCGCCACGGACTCTTTCACGCGCTGGAAAGCCTGCCAGTAGCCGCGCG
>JAPTUI010000460.1 GCA_028067895.1 Pseudomonadota bacterium
GCAGACCTGGATCTGCACGGTGGCGATGCTGCTCGGGAGGCTGGAGATCTTCAGCGTCATCGTGCTGTTCACGCGCACGTTCTGGCGGAAGTAGTCAGCGGCCGCGGTCCCGGCTCGGCGATGCGCAGCATGCACAGACCCGCCAGCAGCAAGCTCACCCCGCCGAGCACAAGCTCGAAGACTGCGTGGCCGTGGAAGAGCGTTTCCAGCAGCACTCCGAGCACCCCGGCCGCCGCCAACTGGGGAATGACGATGAAGAAATTGAAGATCCCCATGTAGATGCCCATCTTCTCGGCGGGCAGATGGTCGGCGAGCAGCGTGTAGGGAAGCGAGAGAATCGAGGCCCAGCCGAAACCGACGCCGAGCATCGACAGCAGCAGCCAGCGCGGATCGCGAATCCAGAGGAATGAGATCAGCCCGACCGCAGCGGCGATCAGATTGATGATGTGCGTCCCGCGCAACCCGGCACGGCGCACCATCTGCGGGATGACGAGCGCAGCGAGCACCGCGAAGCCGCTGTATGCAGCGAACAGCACATCCACCCAGTTGGCGCCCGCGTTGTAGGCGCTCGAGAGCGGGTTGCTGCTGCCGAACTGCACCGCGGTAACCGCCGGAGTCGTGTAGGTCCACACGGTGAAGATCGCGAACCAGGAAAAGAATTGTACCCAGGCGAGGCGCCGCATCGCCTCAGGCATGTCGTACAGGTCCGCCATCACCTGCCGAGCCATGCCGCGGCTGCGCGTGCGGCTGAGCCACAGGAACAGCGCACCGGCGATCGCGCCGGCCGCGGCGAGCAGGTACAGTTGCCGCTCGAGCGCACAGCGGTGGACCGCCAGCGCCCCGGCGGCACCGACAACGAGCAGCAGCGCTCCGGGCCGCCAGGCGCCGGACACGTCTGTCGGCGGGCGCGGCGGCGGCGAATCGGCGAACGCGCGTAGGCGCTCCGGCGGATACTCTCGCGTCGTGAGCACGGTCCAGAGCACCGCTGCGATCAACACTGCGCCGCCGGCGTAGAAGGAGATCCGCACGGTGGAGGGAATTTCCCCACGGGGGGCGACGTTGGCCACGCCGAGATGCGCCAGCACCCAGGGCAGCACCGAGGACAGCACTGCGCCGATGCCGATGAACACCGTCTGCCACGTGAATCCGAGTGCCCGCTGCGCGGCCGGCAGCTGGTCGGCGACGAACGCGCGGAACGGCTCCATGGAGACGTTCACGGAGGCATCCATCAGCCACAGCATCGTCGCGGCAACCCATAGCGTGGGCGAGTTCGGCATCACGAGGAGCGCGGTGGCGGTGAGCACGGCGCCAGCCAGGAAGTACGGCCGGCGCCGCCCGAACCGTCCCCAGGTGCGGTCGGAGGCGTAACCGATGACGGGCTGCATCAGCAGCCCGGTGAGGGGAGCGGCGATCCACAGCGCTGGAATTTCCGCTTGGCGTGCGCCGAGGGTCTGGAAGATGCGGCTGACGTTGGCGTTCTGCAATCCGAAGGCAAACTGGATGCCGAGAAAGCCGACCGACATGTTGAGGATCTGCCGGAGCGGCAACTCGGGCCTGGCGCTCACCGCCTGCGCTCCGGCGCCAGCGGCGCGATATGCAGCCCGAAAATCCGCGCGCGGTTCACCGGCCCGGCGGCCCCGCCCTGCCCGCCGGTGTAGTACGCGTAGCGCGCCAGATCGCTCATGTTGAAGCCGCCGGTGAGGCGGAAGGTGCAGCGCGCCCCCGCACGCGCACGGAAGCGCACCACCGTCGAGGCATGCACGCCGTCGCTCTGCGGCATGACGAGTGGGCGGCGCTGCCGAGGCTCGCCCGCACAGCGGATCACCATCCGCCGTACCGCGGCGGTGATGCCGGTGCTGATCGGCCCATGGTCGTTATCGTAGTCCACCCAGGCCAGATACACCGCGGCGCGTGGCGCGGTCCAGTGGCGCGGCCAGGCCGAGCCCACCGTGCTCACCGGTCCCACGCAGCGCGAGCGGCTATGCAGGGACTGCAGCCCGCCCGCGCCGCGGGCGGTGACGCTGAAGCATTGCAGCCCGTCGCGCCTCGCGACCGAAACCCGCCGGGAAATCGGCCCCCAGCGCCGGCCGTTGACATACAGGACGCCGGGTACCGCCGAGTCGATGTGCCAGCGCATCCCTTGCGCCGTCACCACGGGCGCTGGCGGCGTGGGCGGCAGGTACATCGGCGCATTCAGCCGCAGCCCGGTGACGGCAACTTGGCGGCTCACGAGCTGAACCCTCGTCACGGGGCCCTGCCGGCGGACGCTCCCGCGCACAAGGAGATTGCCGTCGATGCGCGCGGGTCGCACGAGCACGATGCGCCGGGCGCCGAGACGCAAGTTGATGGTCTGGCGTGTGCCGAACAGCATCGGCACCAGGGCAGCAGGCAGCTCGGGATGAATGCTGCCGTCGTCACGCACGCCGAATACCCCGCGCACCACCATGTCGAGATAGCCGGCCACCGACCAGAGCTGACGCCGGGAGTCGACCACCGGACCGCCGAGCCGGCCGGGCACATGCGTCGACTGAGCACGCAGGGAGAAGTTCTCCATGTTCGAGCCGGCGAGCGCCGCACCGCGCACCAGCGAGTGCAGCTCGTGCGTGATCAGCGATACATCCCGTACGCGCCGCGCGGCACGTAGCGTGTAGTCGCTGACGAACGGCCAGATGGCCCGGTTGTGGTAGATGGGTTGATCGCGCCGCTCGGGCCAGATCACCGGGCTGCCGGCCGGCCAGCTCGGATAGCGTGCGAGCGCCCGGCGCGCGCGCGCCGGCGGCGCCACACCGCTCGTGATTGCCAGATCGATGCCGAGCAGGTCGTATGCGTCGTACGGCGCGGGATTCACGCGGCCGCCGACGTAGCTCATGTAGAGGCCCTGCTGCGGCTGCCAGAACCAGCGGTTGATGGCCGTGCGCAGCGCCCCCGCCTGCGCCCCATAGCGGCGCGCCAGCGCGGCGTGCCCCCGCTGGCGCGCCAACGTTGCCGCCAGCCGCAGCGCCTCGTAGTGCAGTACGTTCGTCGACAAAGCGAACGACTGCGCGATGAACACCACATTGTGAGCGGTCCACTCCGGGTACGTCTGCTGGCGCCAGTCGAGAAACGACGTCTCGCCGCGATACAGACCGACGTGGGGATCGAATGCGTAGCGGCGATCCTGGGCCAGATTGTCCTGCAGCGCCCGGTAGACCGTAGCGGCGAAGCGGCGATCGCCGAGCAGATGCCGCGCGCCGAGGAACCATACCATCCGATCGGTGCTGACGGGCCAGCTGCCGCCGGAGCCGGTGTCCTCCATGACGTACAGTCCCGGCCGCACGCTGCTCGTGCGCACCGGCGAGAGTTTGAACAGCAGAGAAGTCCGCGCACGCCTGGGATCGAACCGCCACAGTGCGAGATCGGTGGAATAGGACAGATCGCGCGTCCAGGCGAACGGCCAGTCCTTGCCCGCGATGAAGCAGCGGCAAGGGATGGGCTTGTCGTGGTTGAAGGCGGGATCGTGGATGGCGTTCACGGAGTCCCTGCGCAGGTCCGACTGCGCCATGGCGAACAGCGCATCGAACAGCGTGCTCGCCGTGCGGACGCGATCGGGCTGCGGGCGAATGATCCGCGTACGGACCGGACTGTGCAGCACGTAACCGCCGCCGGAACGCCGGGTGACCCGGGCCGTGCGACCTTGCCAGCGCAGCCCCGTATGCCAGTTGGCGGCGGCCGCAGGCATCGCTGCGACCGCCCACGCGGCGGCGCAAACGGTGAGTGCGAGCGCCAGCCGCGCACCGCGAATCCGCAGGCCGGGCTGCGCCATTCGTGCGTCGTTGCTCATTGCTCGAGTATCGCTCCGAAGTCGGCCGGGACCGACACCGTCACGTTACCATTTTCCACGGTTTAGCCCGGAAAATTCGCGAATTCTGAAAAGCAAAAGCCCCTGTCGTGGTAAAAA
>JAPTUI010000581.1 GCA_028067895.1 Pseudomonadota bacterium
ACGGTCTTCATGGTGCTCACCATCGTCTACCTGGCGATGGCGCACGAACATCACTGAACGATTCCATTTTTTCGACCCATTGATCCTCGAGGAGACTTGAATGCATAACGTTGCACTGATCCAAGCCATGACCGTGCTGGCCGTGGGCATCATTTTCGGTATGGGCGCCCTCGGCACCGCCATCGGCTTCGGCATTCTCGGCGGCCGCTTCATCGAAGGCTCGGCCCGTCAGCCCGAGCTGATGCCCGCGCTGCAGGTGAAGATGTTCCTGGTCGCCGGCCTGCTCGACGCGGTCGCGATGATCGGCATCGGCTTCGCGCTGTTCTTCACCTTCGCGAACCCGTTCCTCAATGCCCTGCATGTGGTAGCGCATTGAGCCGATTGCGGAACTCTGCTAGCGCACCCCTCGGAAGGAGGCGAACGTGCACGTCAATCTGACGCTCGTCATCCAGATGGCGGTTTTCGCCGTCTTGATCTGGTTCACGATGAAATTCGTCTGGCCGATGATCCTCGGCCCGATGCAGGAGCGTGAGCGGCGGATCGCTCAGGGTCTGGCCGCAGCCGACAAGGGCGAAGAGGAGCTCGAGCGGGCCCGCGCCAGCGCCGAGTCGATCCTGCGCGAGGCGCGCGAGCGTGCCGGCGTGATCGTCGATCAGGCCCAGCGCAGCGCGACCGAGATCCTCGATCAGGCCCGCAGCGCCGCGACGCAGGAAGGCCAGCGTCTCGTGGCCGCCGCGCAGGAGCAGATCGCGCTCGATGCGGCCCGTGCCAAGGAGCAGCTGCGCCAGCAGGTCGGGGTGATCGCGGTCGCGGCCGCCGCGAAGCTGCTCGAACGCGAAATCGATGCGCGCGCCCACGAGGCGCTGCTCAACGAATTCGCCGCACAGCTGTAGGCGGAGCACCCGATGCCGGACAAGAGCACCATCGCCCGACCCTACGCCAAGGCAGCCTTCGAGGCCGCCGGCGGGCGTCTCGGGGAGTGGTCCGAGGGTCTGCGGCGCGCAGCGGCCGTGGTTCTCGACCCGCGCGTCGCAGCGCTCCTCGACAACCCGCACGTCACGCCCGAGCAGCTCGCCGGTCTGATCTCCTCGATCGCCGAGCCGCATCTGGACGAGGCCGGACGCAACTTCATCCGCGCGCTCGCTGACAACCGCCGGCTCGAGTGTCTGCCGGAGGTCGCGACGCGCTTCGATGAGCTGAAGGCCGAGGCCGAAGGCATCATCGAGGTCACGCTCACCTCGGCCGCGCCGCTTTCCGAGCCGCAGCAGCGCTCGCTCGCCGGGGCGCTCGAGCGCCGCCTGCGCCGGCGGGTGCAGTTGCGCTGCGAGCTCGATCCGGCTCTGCTCGGCGGCGCCACGGTGCGTGCCGGCGATCTGGTCATCGACGGGTCGGTGCGCAGCAGGCTCGAGCGCATCGCCCACCAGCTGACCGCCTAAGCGAATTTTCCGGGGAACTATTGTTATGGCCATCAAGGCATCCGAAATCAGCGATCTGATCAAACAGCGGATCGAGAACTTCAAGTCCGCCACCGAGGCGCGCGATGTCGGCACCATCGTCTCGGTGACCGACGGCATCACGCGCATCCACGGCCTCGCCGACGCGCGCTACGGCGAGATGCTCGAGTATCCGGGCAACGTGTTCGGCCTGGCGCTGAACCTCGAGCAGGACTCGGTCGGTGCCGTGGTGCTCGGCGACTACAAGCACCTGCGCGAGGGCGACACGGTCAAGACGACCGGACGCATCCTCGAGGTGCCGGTGGGACCTGAGCTGCTCGGCCGCGTGGTCGATGCGCTCGGCCAGCCGATCGATGGCCGCGGCCCGATCAACGCCAAGCGCACCGCGCCGATCGAGCGCGTCGCACCGGGCGTGATCTACCGCAAGTCGGTGACCCAGCCGGTGCAGACCGGCTACAAGGCCGTCGACTCGATGGTGCCGGTCGGCCGTGGGCAGCGCGAGCTGATCATCGGTGATCGTCAGACGGGCAAAACGGCCCTCGCGGTCGACACCATCATCAACCAGAAGTCCTCCGGGATTAAGTGCATCTACGTCGCGATCGGCCAGAAGCAGTCGACCATCGCCGGGGTGGTGAAGAAGCTCGAAGAGCACGGCGCGCTCGCGCACACCGTCGTGGTTGCCGCGCCGGCCTCCGCTCCGGCCGCCATGCAGTACATCGCCGCCTACTCCGGCTGCGCCATGGGCGAGTACTTCATGGACAACGGCGAGGATGCGCTGATCGTCTACGACGATCTGTCCAAGCAGGCCGTTGCGTACCGTCAAATTTCCCTGCTGCTGCGCCGCCCGCCGGGCCGCGAAGCGTTCCCGGGCGACGTGTTCTACCTGCACTCGCGCCTGCTCGAGCGCAGCGCGCGCGTCAACGACCAGTACGTCGAGATGCAAACCAACGGCGCGGTGAAGGGCAAGACCGGCTCGCTGACCGGACTGCCGATCATCGAGACCCAGGCGGGCGACGTCACCGCGTTCGTGCCGACCAATGTCATCTCGATCACCGACGGGCAGATCTTCCTCGAGACCGACCTGTTCAACGCCGGTGTGCGCCCGGCCATGAACGCCGGCATTTCCGTCTCGCGCGTCGGCGGCGCGGCGCAGACCGACATCATCAAGAAGCTCGGCGGCGGCATCCGCCTCGCGCTCGCGCAGTTCCGTGAACTGGCGGCCTTCTCGCAGTTCGCCTCGGACCTCGATGAGACGACTCGCAAGCAGCTCGAACGCGGTCAGCGCGTCACCGAGATGATGAAGCAGAAGCAGTACGGGCCGATGTCGGTCGCGGAAATGGCGCTGTCGATCTACGCCGTCAACAGCGGCTACATGGACAAGGTGGACCTGAAGAAGGTGGTTGCTTTCGAGGCGTCGCTGCAGGCGTTCGCTCACTCGAACTACGCCGCGATGCTCGAGCGGATCAACCGTGAGCCGAAGTTGAGCAAGGAAAACGAGGCGGAACTGAAGAAGTGCGTCGAGGACTTCATCGCCACCGGGACCTACTGACGGTGACGCCCGTAGCCGCACACGCTGAGCGAGACTGCTGATGCCAGGCACCAAGGAAATCCGCGCCAAGATCACGAGTGTCAAAAGCACTCAGAAGATCACCCGCGCCATGCAGATGGTGGCGACCAGCAAGATGCGCCGCGCGCAGGAGCGCATGCGGGCGGCCCGCCCGTACGCGGACAAGATGCGCAGCGTCATCGCCAACCTGAGTGCCGCCAATCCGGACTACCACAGTCCGTTCCTGCAGGACCGGCCGACGGTCGGGGCGATCGGCATCATCGTCGTCTCGACCGACCGCGGGCTCGCCGGAGCGCTCAACGCCAACGTCTTCAAGCAGACGCTGCTGCTGATGCGCGAATGGCAGGACAAGGGCGCGGCGGTGAAACTGTGTCTGATCGGTGCGAAGGGTATGACGTTCTTCCGCCGTCTGGACACGCCGATCGTCGCCAACGTGTCGCATCTGGGTGACCGGCCGCACGTCAAGGATCTGATCGGCACCGTCAAGGTGATGCTGGACGAGTACAGCGACGGCACCATCGACCGTCTCTTCCTGGTCGGTTCGGAATTCGTCAACACGATGACCCAGCGTCCTGTGGCGACGCAGCTTCTGCCGGTGGCCGAGCCGCCGGCGGAGGACCTGCAGGAGCATTGGGACTATATCTACGAGCCGGAAGCGGCGCAGATCCTCGATGCGCTGCTGATGCGCTACATCGAGTCGCAGGTTTATCGCGCGGCGGTGGAAAACGTGGCCTCGGAAATGGCCGCGCGCATGGTCGCCATGAAGGCGGCCACGGACAACGCCGGCAAACTCATCAACGAAATGCAGCTGATCTACAACAAGGCCCGTCAAGCCGCGATCACCAAGGAATTGGCCGAGATCGTGGGCGGCGCGGCCGCGGTTTGAGAGAGACAACACATGGCAAGCATGGCCGA
>JAPTUI010000247.1 GCA_028067895.1 Pseudomonadota bacterium
TGACCAGGGCAGTAACGGCTGGATCGTATCGAGATGATCTTCGCCATCGGACTCTACAGCGCGATCGAGTACCGAGGACACCCGGTAGCCCCAGAGCAAAGTGCTCCGCAGCTGCACCTCAGTGGGCCGCACACCGATTGCGGGCTCACGGTTTCAATACCACGTCCACCTTCCGCGCCGGTGGCCGGGTCATGCCCGAGGGGGTGATCCGTCCCGGAGCGACGCGCACCGGCTTGGTGAGCCACGCATTGATCCGGCTCGCCTCGGTCGGGTAGAGCCTGCCGGTGGCCAGTCGCAGCGCGCCGGCGCAGTCGATGTCATTGTAGCGGCTCGCCGCGTAATTGGTCCGGGCCGCGACCAGCGTGCTCGGCGCGCTCAGCATGTCCACTTCCGTCTGCGTTCCGCCCCTGTCGCCGGCCATCGTGACGATGTAGGAGATCTTGCTCGAGGCGAGCGCCTGGCGCAGCGCGCGAACGTTGGCGATGCCCGAGATCACCCCGAGTCAGGCATCACCGGCCCGCTGTACGGCGCAGCGAGACGCCTGCACGACCGAGTCCTCGGCCGCGATCAACTGGTCTCCGACCTGGCGGATGCGCGCCTCGCCGCCGCCGCGAACAGCGGGGCAGACAACTCGTTGCCGATCTGCCGGCCGGCGGCGTCGTTGGGTAGGCCGCGGAACATTTCCACGGCGCGCCCCGACAGGCTGCTAGACGTCCGCGTACTCGCGCCATGCACATCGCTGGCGCACGTTGTTTACGCATCTCGCAGCTTGAGTTCCAGTTGCTTCGCCGCGGTGATGTCGACGAACGTGATCACCGCGCCCTGAATTACGTCGGATAACGTTCGGTACGGCATGATACGTACCCTGAACCACCGAGAATCGCTCGTGGACACCTCTCGCTCGCTGGACGCCAGAGTGCGCACTGTCACCTGCGTGTCCGCGTTGATTTCTGGATAGTTCAACGTCGTAGTCAAATCGCTGAGCGGCCGGCCGATATCCGCGTCGCGCAGATTTACGATGCGTTTCATCTGCTCGGTGAAACGTCGCACGTTCAGGTCATTATCTAAGAAAAGCGTGGCGATTTCCGTGCTGTTAAGCAGGTTCTGCATGTCGTCCTGGGCGAGCGCGAGATCGTCGAGCTTGGATTGTAGCTCGGCGTTGACCGTCGCCAACTCCTCGTTCATGGACTGCGACTCTTCTTTGGCGGTGGTCAATTCCTCGTTCGCCGACTGCAGCTCCTCGTTCGCCGACTGCAGCTCCTCAATGGCCGACTGCCGTTCCTCTTCGGTCGTGCGCATAACCTCACGCAGCGCTTTGTTTTCCTCTTGCGCTTGTACTAACTCGGCCGACACCGTCGGGTCGCCCGTCCCTTTGCGCCTGCTGCGTTGCGACAACCGTCTCGCCGGACACACACTTTCGCGAAACACGACCAGCACCATGCCTTCCAGTCCCTTCGGTTCCGCGAGTGGTTCTACTGTAATGTCGAGCTGCCGGCTCTTGTCACCGGGCACGCGAAGACTGTGAACGTTGACGGTCGCGCGCTCCGTTACGGCCCGATGTAGTGCAACGGCCAGTTGCGCTCGAATTTCCGCCCGGGCCATGACATGAATATTCCAGTTTGCCTTGCCGGCGGCCGCCTCCAGATATTGGCCCGTGTGTCCACTGATGTACAGGACGTCTCCGAGGCTGTTCACGAGGACCGCGGCGGGCGAGTGGTTCTGCAGCAGCAACTGGTCCGCCAACGCCTGGATGTTTGCGGGAACACCTATTTGACTTGACATGAGTGACTCCTGCGCAATCGTACGCGCATGCATGCGCGGATAGGCGGGAAAATCCACGGTACCCAGAGCAGCCGGTCCAGTCCCGCGCGCGTAGAGTCGCGCTTTCGACGAGAGTATTGGAAACAGATTGTGCATTGGGCCGACAGTTTCGGAAGCGCCGAGCATCAAAACGCCGCGCGGACGCAGACTGTAATGGAATACTCGCAGAAGGCGCCTCTGGAGCGGGGCGCTGAAGTAAATCAATACATTGCGACAAGTGAGCAAATCGAGCCGGGTGAACGGCGGGTCCATGATGACATCGTGCTGCGCGAACACCACCATCTCACGAATGCGCGCGACGACGCTGTATCCGTCACCCTGCGCGTTGAAATAGCGAGCCAGGCGCTCGGCGGAGACGTCTGCGGCTATTGACGCCGGGTAGCGTCCTTTCCTGGCATATGTGATCGCGTCTCCATTGAGATCCGACGCAAAAATCTGCAGGGTGGGTTTCGCGAGTCCCGGCACCCGCTCTCGCGCCTCGGCGAAGACCATTGCAAGGGAGTACGCTTCTTCCCCCGTGGAACAACCGACTACCCAGGCACGAAACCGCCTAGTCTGTTTGGCTTCCGCCAACATTTTCGGCAATACAATGGATTCGAGTTCCCACCAAGTTTCGGGATTTCGAAAGAAGCTCGTCACCCCGATAAGCATCTCTTTGAACAGGAGATCGAGTTCCGCAGGATTTTCCCGCAAGACCTGCGCGTATTCGCCCATGCTATTTGCGCTGTGTATGATCATTCGCCGCTCGATGCGACGGCGTAGAGTGCTCGGCTTATACAGTGTTAAATCATGTTTACTTTGCGTGCGGATCAATGCGAGGATGGAATCGAAAGTCGCGGTCGCGATATCGGCGTTATCCCTTCTAGCGCCAGTTGAACCGAGGTGGTACCCGGCGACGCGCAGAATGCGCTCCGGCAGTTCTGCGGCGGGCGCTACGATGTCAACCGCTTCGGCCGCTATTGCGTTTTTTGGCATGGAATCGAACTGCGCGGAACTCGGGTCCTGCGCAAGCGTCAAGCCACCTTGCGTCTTGATTGTCTGCAGACCGAGTGTCCCATCCGTTCCCATGCCGGACAAGATGACGCCGATCGCCTGCGTCGCCTGATCTTTGGCGAGGGAACAGAACAGCACATCGATGGGTAACCGCATGCCTCGTGGTTTACGTGGTGCAGCGAGATGCAACAAACCGTCACTTACGGTCAGTTCGGTATTTGGAGGAATCACGTATACGGTGTCTGGCTCGACTCGCATGGATTCCGTCGCTTGGCGGGCGGGCATGAGCGTCGCTCGTTGCAACAGCTCGGGCAATAACGCTTTGTGCGTCGGATCAAGATGCTGCACAACGACGTAGGCGAGCCCACTTGGTACCGGTACGTGAGAAAAAAACTCCTCCAATGCGTGCAGTCCTCCCGCGGAGGCGCCGATTGCGACGATGCGCACATCCGTGCGCTTCATCTTCAGCGGCTTGTTCGTTGTGCTCGACAGGCTCATGGATTTCGGCAGCGAGATTGTTCCTCGAATCGGCTGTCTTTGCGTCGGAGAATGACACGCGCGGCAGGCTCTGGCCGATCCCCGCATCGGTCGGACCCTGGACTAGCCCAAGCGGCAGCGCGGGCGAAACCGCCGCTTGCCCGAGTCACCCGTAAGCTCCGGTCGGACCGGGGGCGCCTATTCGAGATCATTCCTCACGGCCACTGGCGTTCAGTTCAGCGGGCGAGACGCCCCGCCTCCACGTGCAATCCGCAGCCGGCGCCAATTCGCTTCGAGCCAGCACAAGGAGGCGCAGCTTGAAGCGAATTGGACACCTGTTCAAGCATATTCTCAATTTCGTCAGTTCTACTTCATCACTTTGACTGTATGCACTTCGGTATCCCCTCCTTGCAGAGGACGGCAGGATGGCATAAAGGCCAAAGGCTGGAGGCGATGACGGCGCGGTCCCAAGGCAGGAGACGCGAACGCGTCGGGCAAGGATCAGGGGCTCGCGATGTCCTCCAGGTTCACCCCCCAGAGGGCCGGCACGAGCCGCTCCACGGTCTCCACCAGGGCGCGCTCGTCGGAGATCCGCACGGGGAGAGGGAAGGCATCCACCCCGCCGAGATAT
>JAPTUI010000526.1 GCA_028067895.1 Pseudomonadota bacterium
CGGCCGGTCTTGTCTGTGCGCTCGAGTTCGAACGCGAGGCCGACCCCGACCGATACGGCGCTTGGCCGTTTGAGATTGGGTTGTGGGTCGGCAAGGCCGCCACCCCAAATGCGCTCGGCCACAAAGGCGATAAACGAACCGACACCGCGCGCACCAAAGTTAGGCAGTTCAAGGCCGACCCCAAAGGTAAGCCCATCCCGATCCCGCTCGAGACCTGTCCGTGGTGTGGGACGCGCTTCGAGGCAAATTCGTTTGCGCTGCTGCCGACCGATAATCAGCCGCGCGAGCTGCGCATCGTGTGCGCGAACTTCGAATGCGATTTCTCGCGCGATCGGGCACTACCGATCGTGGCAGTGGATGAGCCGCTCTATCGCCGACTGCCGGCATTCCTTATCGCGACTGTAGATAAATTCGCCTCTCTACCCTGGGTAGGTGAATCCGGAATGCTGCTCGGGGGAGCGGACCGTCACGATGCGAGTGGGTTCTACGGTGCCGCCGATCCGGGCAAGGGCAAGCGCCTAGCAGAGCCCCTGCCGCCGCCCGATCTCATCATTCAGGACGAACTTCATTTGATCTCAGGCCCGCTTGGCACGATGGCGGGGCTCTATGAAGCGGCAATCGAAGCACTCGGTGTGCGTAGACTTGGGGAGCGCGCGGTGCGGCCCAAGATCGTCGCCTCGACCGCGACCGTCCGCCGCGCTCAGGATCAGATTCAAGCACTCTTCGCGCGCGCGATCACCCAGATTTTTCCACCACCAGGGCCGGATCGACGCGATGCGTTCTTTGCCCATATCCGACCGGCAGCCGAGGTCGCACCGCGCCTTTACCTCGGTATCGCTGCGCAGGGGCGCAACCCGAAAGTCGTCATGCGACGCGCGCTGCTTGCGCTCATGGGGACTGCCGAGCGTTGCTATCGGGAGGCCGGCGGGCATAAGAATGCACAGAATCCGGCCGACCCCTACATGACCGTGCTCGGCTACTTCAACGCGCTGCGCGAGCTCGGCAGTGCCCGGCGCATTCTGGAGGAGGAAGTCCAGAACACGTTGAAGCACAATGGTTCGCGGAAGCGCGTTGGGGAGGCGATCGGGCTATTCCAGGACCGCAAGACATTCTCAGAGGTGCTCGAACTCACCTCCCGCGTCTCCACCGACAAAGTGTCCGAAGCCCGCCGGCGCCTCGAGGAGCCCTATTACCGGATCGATCAGCGGGTCGATTGTGCGATTGCGACCAATATGATCTCCGTCGGTCTCGATATTCCGCGGCTGGGCCTCATGGTCGTGCTCGGGCAGCCGAAGACTCATGCCGAGTACATCCAGGCGACGAGTCGTGTCGGTCGCGACGATCAGCGACCGGGACTGGTGATCACGCTGCTTAATATCCACAAGCCGCGCGATCGCTCGCACTACGAACGCTTCCGTCATTACCACGAGACGTTCTACCGGGCGGTCGAAGCGGGCAGTGTCACGCCATTCTCCGCGCGTGCGCTGGATCGTGGCTTTGCGGGAGCGTTGGTGGCCTTCGCCCGGCACGCCGAGGCCGTGCTGACGCCTCCGCGTGGAGCTGAGCAGATTGGCGCCGTCCGTGCCGACCTTGAGCGCCGGCTGCTCGAGACGTTCCTAGAGCGGGTTCGTCAGCAACCTCTCGGGGATGAGGCTGAGCGCGAGGAACGGCTGCGAAGTGTCCAGAATCGCATCGTCGACCTGCTGGATGCCTGGCAGACAATCTTCGAGGACTTCCGCGCCGCGGGTGTCGCGATGCAGTACCAGAAGTACGAGCTGCCTCAGCCTCGCCCGCTCCTCAGGGAGATGCTCGATACGAATTTTGATCTTGAAGTTAAGCGAAAATTCCGCGTCAACCGCTCGTTACGCGACGTCGAGCCCGAGGTGAATCTCTACCTCAAGGACCTTGCCGGCTCAGAAGTGGAGGACAGCGAATGAGCCGAAAAGCGCACGGGACGTTGCGACGCAGCCAGATCATCACGACCTATGGTCCTGGGGCACTCATCGACCTGCCGAAGCACTCCGCCATCGTGGGCGGACTCGAGACCTGGCCAAAACCGCATGAGCTCCAGGAGATCGTCGAGCCGCGGCTGTCGCAGAAGCTCACGATCATGACCGGAGTTCCCGCGCCAAGGCTGTACGCGCCTCCCGCAGAACCAAGCGACCCACGCGAAACCGCGCGCGGTATCGGAGCATGGCGCTTTCCGGAATGGTTCGTCGTCAAGGACGAGGGTGGGGGCGAGGATCGCCAGGGCTCACGGCGGCTCGTTCACCGCAAGGCGCTCGATGAAAAAGGCCGCTTCGAGGGACGCGGAGTGGTCGCGACCCGCTTTGTGCGGGCATGCCCGAAGGGGCATGTGGATGATCTCGATTGGCGATTCTTCGTTCACGGCGCGCACGGAGCCAACTCTCCGTGCTTGCGTCAGCTCTGGCTCGATGAGCGCGGGACGAGCGGCGATCTTGCTGACCTCGTGGTGCGATGCGAGTGCGGCCAGCAGCGCAGCCTTTATGAGGCAACGCAGCTTGAGCTGAGGCCCCTCGGCACCTGCCGCGGCGCTCGCCCCTGGCTCGGACGGAATACGAACGAGGATTGCGACCAGCCAAGCCGGTTGCTGGTGCGCACCGCATCCAATGCCTATTTCCCGCAGGCCGTGAGTGTCTTGTCGCTTCCGGATCACCGCAATGTCATCGATTCTGTGATTGGGACGCTATGGGATGACCTTCAAATCGTCGAGGACGCGGCTGATCTGAAGCTACTCAAGAAGAAGCCAAAAATCGCCGCGGCGCTCGCTGCGTACAGTGATGAGGAGATTCTCGAAGCAATTCACGCGAGGAAGCATGGAGCGGTGAATGAGCGTCCGGTGAAGCTGGTCGAGCTCGATGCGCTCCTCGCCGCTCCCGAAGGCTTCGGGGATGACGTGCCGATCGATCCCAATTTCCACGCTCGCCGGCTTCCCGACCGAACCTGGCGCCGAACGAAGATTTGCGACGGCGTGGAGGCAGTGACGCAGTTGCACCGATTGCGCGAGGTCATGGCACTCGTCGGCTTCACCCGTCTCGAGGCGGTGATGCCCGATATCAATGGAGAATATGAGACCGACGTTCAGCGGGCTCAGATCGCCATCGAACCGGCTTGGTTTCCGGCGAACGAGAACCGCGGAGAAGGTCTTTTCCTGCAGCTCAAGGCCGATGCCATCAAGGCATGGCTGGAACGATCCGAGGTCCACAAGCGACTGGACGGCCTCGCCAAGGGGCACGCGCGGTGGGCCGATGAGAGAAAGAACAAGCGGCTGTTCCCGGGTGGCCCGTACGTGCTGCTGCACACGCTGTCGCACTTGCTGATCCAATCGCTTTCCCTACGCTGCGGGTATCCGGCGAGCTCATTGCGAGAGCGCATCTATGTGGATCCGGAAGATCGGCGATATGGGATCCTCCTCTACACGGCGAGCTCTGACGCTGAGGGTACGCTCGGCGGGTTGGTGCAGCAGGCCCGGCATTTCGAAGACCACCTGTCGCAGGCGCTTCGCACCGCCGCGCTGTGCTCGAACGATCCGGTCTGTGCTCAACACGCCCCCGGTAGCAGCATGGAAGGGCGCTGGCTGCACGGCGCCGCCTGCCACGGCTGTGCGCTCGTCGCCGAAACATCCTGCGAGATGCGCAATGACTACCTCGACCGGGCGCTCGTCGTTCCGGTCCTCGGAATGCCGGGAGCCGCGTTCTTTCGGGGCATCGAATGATTGACTCCCTGCTCGATCTGCCCCCACACGTACGCGAACGCTTGGCGGTTGCGCTCGAGAGCGGGCTGTTATCAACCTCCGCACCGGACATCGCTTTGCAGTCGGTTCTTGGGAATTCGGAGTGGACATCTCGGGTCTCGGCGGCGCTGGTCGGACTTGCGCCTCTCGCACTGTCGGGTTCGGCA
>JAPTUI010000252.1 GCA_028067895.1 Pseudomonadota bacterium
ATCTGGCAGGGCCAGGACTGCTGCGTGAGGAGCTATTGATGCCCACAAGACGACTCGGCATCACGCTAGTCTTGGCCGGACTCGCGGCGAACGCACTCGCGATCGGCCATCCGCTTCGGCTGCCGTTCGTCCCGCGCGATAGCCTCTCGGCCAAGGACAAAACACAGTTCGCGGCGATCATCGATCAGATGCAGCATGCCGCAACGCACGCCGCTCACTCCGCGCAGATTCAATCCGACGTGCAACGGGTGAGTCGCGACGCCGAGACCATCGCCAATCCTGCCATGCAATCCCGCCGAGACCGACTGCTGCGATTCCTCGGGATCAACCCGCAGGGCTCGACCCAGCTCGATATCTTCGTGTCCTGGTCGATGCCTCTCCCGATGCTAAGAGCGTACGAGGTTGAGTCGATGTGGACCGGGGCCCCGCTGGTGTTTCGTGGGATACCGAAGGGCATAACACTGCGCAAGTTCATCACGAAGGATCTACGCGAGCTGGTCTGGGGCAAGGGAGCGGGCGCGGACATTTCGATCGATCCGCGGCTCTATGACCTATACTCGGTTACGAGCGTGCCGACGATCGTGCTCTCGAAGCGGGTCAACCAGATAAGCTGCGCACTCGGGGCGTCGTTCTCCGCCGGCAAGCTCGGAACCCTCAACTATGATCGTTGCTCGAGGATGAACCCGAGCAACTTCATCAAGGTCGAGGGGGCCATTACCACGGCGTACGCACTACGGGAGTTCGAGCGCAATGGCTGGCCGCAGGCCCGCCAGTACCTCCTCGCGCTGCGCAAGGGGTACACGAACGGGTTACCCGCGAGCCCTACCCAGGCACCGTTTACCGGCAAGTGGAGCCAGGTGCGTTTCCCGCAGCCTCCGCGGGATTGATCCGCGCCTCTACGCTTGTCCATGCCCACGCGCTCGGGCGCCTGCCAATTGGGCGTTTCGGCTGCACGCTGACAATCCGAGGATTTTCGCAGGCCCCATTCCCTAGATACACCGTATGCGGACATCCATCGCGATTTTTATGTGCAGCCCCCTCCTGCTCGGAGGGGCCTTTGCGTTTGCGCAATCCACGCCGCCGAGTGCGCCGCTCGGCTCAATCGCGGCGCAGGGACTGTCAGGCCAATCCGGGTCATCAGTACGCGAAACTTTCGGGCTCTCCGGCTACAAGGCGCTCGCGACCCCAGGGGCGAGCGGTGCCGCAGGCGCTCAGTCGAGCCTGAACGCGCACATAGACGTCACGTGTTCTCTGGCCCCGGGAACCCTCGAGACCGCCGCCGGTGTGCAGATGACGTTCGACGGCTGCAGGATCAGCTCCGAGTCAGTGCATGCGGTCTCCCTTGCGATCTGCGAGGCGAACTTCTCTGGCGGGATGTGCTCGAACTCGGGCTTCGGCCCACCCACCGAGTACCCGGTGGGCCAGTACACCTCCATCCCTCACGGCTATCTCGGTATCGGCTGTGACAATTCGACGCAAACCTGCCGGATTACCGTGAGTTCACAGTACTCGATCGAGGGCACCGGCGCGCAGATCACCGCGCAGGCCAACGACGCGGCCGCCGGTCAGACCACCCGCCAGATGCTCGCCTCGACCGTCCAGCAGGTGCAGCCGTCCGCCGAGACTCAGGCGACCAGCCGGGCCGATGAGTCGGCTGCTGGCGCCGAACAGGGCCAGGCTTACGCCGAGACCGCCCAGAGCGCTGAGCAGGCCACTCCGCAGGTGAGCGGCACGAGCGGACAGGCGAGTTTCCAGAATGCGCTCGTCGCTGCAGGTACCGCCGCCGGCGTCTCGAAGACCGTGAGTTCCGGAGGCACGACGGCGGTGCGCGTGTTCGGCGGGCAGGACATGCGATGCACGACACCAGTGGGCAGTTTCGGCAACACGTTCTCGGCGAACTGCTGCGAGCTGAACCTCACGCATAGCGCGAACGGAATAATGGGCCAGTGCGATCAGGGCGAAATCAAGCTCGCCGCCGAACGGCGCGCGCTGCGCACGGTGTACATCGGTTCGTACTGCTCGAAAAAACGGCATTTTCTGTTCTTCTCACAGTGCATCCAGGAGACAGAGACCTTTTGCGCCTTCGGCGGGATACTCTCGCGCCTGGTCCAGCAGCAGGGGCGCACGCAGCTCGCAGCGGCGGCAAGTTCGGCCAATGGCAACGCGCAGAGCCGCGCGGTGGACTTTCCAATGTACCAGGGGCAGGGGGGCTGGACGCAGCCCTTCACGCTAAACGGGGATGCGATCTCGATCTACGAGGCCCCGCAATCCTGCACCACCTCGCAGGGGGCCAATGGCCCGAACTGCCCGGTGACGTCGCAGTTATGGTTTGCGGTGTGCTCGAAGAGCGCCGGATGCTCCGCGCTCCCGTCGAATCCGCAAGACGGCAGTACCACCTGGCAGGTCGCCGAGATCAGCACCCTGGCGGCCACCGAGCAGGCTCTCTCCGAGCACGTTCTCGCGAGCGGTTCATGCGACGGCTCGAGCCGCCAATGCAGCTACGTGTTCACCGCCTGGCCACCGGCGAGCGGCGGGAGGGTGGTGATGACGAAAGCGCGGCGGTTCCTCGCGACCGATCCGAGTTCACGCTCGAGCGAGGTCATCATCGGCAACGACGTCGTGAAGGTGACCGACCCTGCGCTCAGCCTGGGTGCGCCCTGGCCGCAGAGCATTCAGGCGGAGGTATCTACCGACGGCGGCATGTCGTGGCGACCCTTTCAGCTTCCGCTCTCGATCACCAGCCCCATGTCCGTCACTGCGAATGGATCATCTTCGTTCTACGGCTTCAGTGCGGGCAGCCTCGGACAGTATTGGAATCACTCTCCGCGTGGCCTGACGATCCTCGGCAGCTGCGATACAGGCTCCGGGGTATGCGAATACAGCGTGACCGGAAATGTCGCGGCAATCCCGAAGCCATGGGGCAATCCAAAAGCTCCGGACTGCAGCGGCTTCACGGTCTCGCAGCTCTCGATGCTCGATTTCTCGAAGATGAACCTGTCGCAGTGGGTCAACCATGTGGGCGCGCCAAATGTGCCGACGAAGTCACAGCTCCTCGGCCAGGCGCTCTCGAACGCGAAATCCGGAGGCGCAGGCGCGGCTGCCGACACGAATCCGGTCCCGAGCGAGGTCGCAACCGTGACACCGACAGAGGACATGGGCCCATTCGAAGCGGTGCTTCATGTCGCTCAGTGGTGGCAGGGCGACCTTCAGGGGCCCGATCCGATCTACGGCGTGAAGATCAACTGGGGGGACTGCTCACCCGACAGCGAGGCATCCCCGCTGCTCTCCGGGGGCTTTCGCGCCTATCACACCTACCGCTCGCCGGCCGCTCCGGGGATGTGCGGCGAACACGGGCCGGCGGGCCCAGGGCAAGCGCGCAACCTCACCGAGCTGATCACTCTGTGGGTGGATGCAAAGGACGGCGTGCACGTGATGCACCTGCAGGTGCGCAACGACTACAACAGCTACTCGGCCGGAGACTGATTCGATGGCTCTCATTGGCAAGAAAGACGCCTGGGCCCTCGCTTCGATCGGCGCCGGCGCACTGGCGACGAACCCCCTCTTCGCGGGGGATCCGCACGCGCTTGCCGCGCTTGCGCTGCCCGCGGCGGGCGCGTCCTGGTTTGCCTGGAAGCGTGCGCGTGACTGGCTCGACCTGACCGACACGAAGAGTCGGGAGGGATTCGTCCTGCCCTCCGATGCCCCCACCAAGGAGCACATGCTCGAGAGCGCTGGGCTCAGGTTCGGCTACACGCGCGACGATAACCGCCCGGTCGACATCGACGACAACCTGCTGATGCGTCATACGGCCGTCGTCGGCCAGTCCGGCGTCGGCAAGACCACGCTCGGGGAATTTCTGCTCTGGCAGCAGGCCGCCCGCGGCGGTGGGTTTATCTTCATCGACGCGAAACTCGACTCC
>JAPTUI010000177.1 GCA_028067895.1 Pseudomonadota bacterium
GATGCTGCGGCCGCCCTGCTCGGCTACCGGCCGCCGGATGCGCCCGTGCGCCGCCGCAAGCGCGGAGTCAAGACGGTGCCAACGTTCCTGTCCGAGCTCGGCCACGTGAAGGCGCCGGACCTCACCAAGCGGCAGATCATCGAGTTTCTCGACAGCATTGTTGACCGCGGCGCGCCTGTGGCGGCCAATCGCACCTATGCCCTGCTCAAGCAGTTCTTCGAGTGGGCAGCCGCAAAGGATCTGATACCGGCCTCACCTATGGCCGGCGTGAAGCCGCCCGGCGGGATCGAACGGCCACGCGATCGCATCCTGACCGCTGAGGAAATCCGCACGGTATGGGAGAGGCTCGACACGGCCGAGATGGCCGAGCCGACGCGCCTGGCGCTGAGGCTGCTGCTCGTAACGGGTCAGCGCCGCGGCGAGCTGACGCATGCGCGGTGGGATCACTTCGACCTCAACGCCAAGCTGTGGACGATACCCGTCGAGTTGCTCAAGACCGCGCACAGCCGGCGCGACCGGCCGGAGCCGCACGTGGTGCCCCTGTCGGGCTTGGCGCTCGAGCTGCTCGGCAAGCTGAAGGCGCTCACCGGCACGAGTCCCTACGTGCTGCCGGCGCACGCAAGCGCACAGCATGCGCAGTCCTACAGCGATGCGGTCCTGAGCCGGGCCGTTCGTCAAAACCGCGACCATTTCGGCATCCCGGAGTGGACCCCGCACGATCTGAGACGCACGGCCGCCAGTTTCATGACGAAGCTCGGGATACCGCGTCTGCACGTCGAAAAGGTGCTCAATCACAGCACCGGCGACATCGCCGAGGTGTACGACCGCCACGACTACCTGCCCGAGAAACGCGCTGCGCTCGAACGATGGGGCGAGCACCTGCGGGCGATCGTCGAGGGGCAAGAGCAAACCGCCATTTCAACCGCGCGACCGGCATGAGGGATCAGCAGTGGAAATGAACAATCTGGCGCTTCTGAGATTAAAGACCCTGCTGGCTGAGTCGCTGCGCGCATCGGGCGCCGAATACGAACGGCTGATGAGAGCGCTCAGAGAGAAAAACCCTGCGGTGACGGATGAGCGGATCGACGAGACCGTGCGCCAGTGGGCTCGCACCGGAATCAAGGCAGCACACACACA
Source organism: Pseudomonadota bacterium (assembly GCA_028067895.1). Taxonomy (GTDB): domain Bacteria; phylum Pseudomonadota; class Gammaproteobacteria; order Steroidobacterales; family Steroidobacteraceae; genus 13-2-20CM-66-19. The sequence goes on from JAPTUI010000177.1 coordinate 1,138, forward strand.
TGCTGAAATGGGCGTCTTTGCCGGCGCGTATTACCGGGCGGCCCGGTCGGCGGCCGAGGGATGCCTGCGCGAACTCACAGCCGGGAAACCGACGGCTCAATCGGTGATTGACGCGCACGTCGATGACGCTGCGCTGTGGCGCGCCGTCGCGATGGTCGCCGTAGCGCTGCACGGCGGACCGGTTGCTGAGAGCTACTTCGAGGACACTCTCGAAGGTCGGCGCCAGACTGACCGCAAGCTGCAGGACATTCAAGCAGCCTACAACGATCTTCTCGAGCAGTCGGCAAAGGACGGTAGCGGCGAGCGCGGGCGAGCGCCGTCTCAGCGAGCGGTCGCTGAGCGATCCGGCTACCCGCGCGAGACTGTACGGGCGCGTTGGGCATTCCTGCGGAAGCACGAAAAATAGGCCATTAGGCCAAAGCAGACCACTTTGCCGCAGCTCTGGCGGCAAGCTCGCTCCCAATGATTCCGGCATCGGCCGGACCCCGGAGCGACAATGGAAACCTGCAGCCTTTCTAAGACCGACCCTGAGCGCCTAATCGACGGCGCCTATATCGACAACGATCTCGGCATCGTTGACCGCACGCGCAGGAACATGGTGCGTCGCGGCGATCTCCCGGCGCCCATTGGCTTCATCGGCGGCAGAGCGCGGTGGCGCCTGGCCGACTATCTGGCCGCTCGTGAGCGCCTGCTCGCAGCAGGCCGCCCTCGCCGGCCGAATCCCGCCGCTGCCTGACCCCTTCTGAAACGCGAACGGCGCGCCCCTGCCAGGAAACGCGCCGCTCGCCGAGGACTTCGACATGCGAAGAATATCCCATTTCGCCCACATTTGGGCGTTCCGGCAGGCGCACCGATGACCACCAAGCGCGCCCCCTGCCCGATCTGCGCCAAAGGCCCTCGAGATCGCGCCTTATCGATTACGACCGACGAGCGCGGCACCGTCTCGCATTGCTTCAGATGCGGTTACGTGAAGGCAGAGAACCTCGAACGCCTCCCGCTCGAGCCGATCCGCACCGAGCCGAAGTCTACCGAGCCGCTCGAGTGGTCAGACAAAGCCGAGGCCATATGGAGACGCACGCAACCGCTGCGGGGGACGCTCGGGCAGACGTACCTCGAGCACCGCGGCTGCGTCCTGCCGCCTGCGGACTCGGACCTGCGATTCCTACCGGCGAGCGACAAGCACCCTCCGACCCTCTGCGCTCGCGTCACGGACGCGCAGACCAACAAGCCGCTGACGCTTCACTTCACGCGCCTGGCCGCCGACGGCCGCGGGAAAGCTGGGACCGAGCAGGACAAGCTGCTGCTCGCCGGACACCGCAAGAAAAGCGGCATTATCCGCCTGTGGCCAGATGAATGCGTGACCTATGGGTTAGGTATTGCCGAGGGGATCGAGACGGCGCTCGTGGTGGCGCGCGTCTTCACACCGATATGGGCAACCGTCGACGCGGGCAACATGGCGGCGTTCCCGGCGCTTCCCGGCATTGATTGCCTCGCGGTCTATGCGGATCACGACCAAGCCGGGATGCGCGCTGCGATTCAATGTGCACAGCGCTGGAACAAGGCCGTCCGTGAAGTTGCGGTCTATCGATCACCAATTGCGGGTGAGGACGCAGCAGACGTGCTTGAGCGGCTCGCTGCCCGAAAGGGGGCAGCATGAACATAGACGCAAAGGAGCTCGAAGCGCAGCTCGAGCGGGTGCCGATGCCCGCACAGGACGATCCGCCGATCGGCGAGCCTCCCGACTGGATGAACGACGGACCGCCGCCCGAGGAACCTCGAGGGCGCGGGAAGGCGAACGGGAAGACACCGCCGCCGGAGACGCCACCCGCTCCCCGCCGTCCGCCGATCAATTGGCCCTCGCTCGAAGACCGTGAGCCACCCCCGCGGGAATGGATCGTCGCGCACTGGATTCCAGCCGGCCACACAACGCTGCTCGCCGGACGGGGCGGCATCGGAAAGACGCTGCTCGCGCAGCACATCGCCAGCGCCCTCGCGCTCGGCCACGAGTACCTAGAGCCGCTCGAGCCGCGCAAGGTGCTGATGTGGGCCGGAGAGGATGACGAAGCTGAGATGTGGCGCCGGCAACGCGATATCAGCTCCTGGATGGGACAACCGCTCTCGGCACTCCATGAACGATTCTACCTGCACTCCTACGCCGGCGCCGACATCACGCTGATGGCACCGATCTACGGCGAGCTGATGCCGACGCCGATGCTGGCCGAACTGCGCGAGCAGGTTCTCGACTACCGCGCCGAAGTGGTGATTCTTGACAACGTCGCCCGACTATTTGGGGGCAGCGAGAACGACCGGCACGCGGTTACGACCTTCTGTGCCCTCGTCCAAGGCGCCTGCGCACCCGCAGCCGTCCTTCTGCTCGGCCACCCCGCCAAGGCCACTGGGAGCGAATACAGCGGCTCGACGGCCTGGGAGGGTGCAGTACGCGCCCGTCTCTATCTTGGTGACCGACCGCCGGACCAGGACGCCACGGATGACGATGCGCCCATCGCGGATGATGTTCGCTACCTGGCGCGCCGGAAGGCGAACTACAGCCCGCTCGACTTGCGCCGCTGCAGGATGATCGGCGGGGTACTGATCCCTGACGCTATCGACCCAGTGCGCCAAGATCAGCCACGTGGAGAGCTCGCCAAGGATGTGGTGCGGCGGGCCGTTCGAGTGCTCGCCGAGCGCAGCATCTACGGGACCGCAAGCACCGCCTCAAGTTCTTACCTGCCGCGCCTGGCGAAGCAGTACCGGCTACTCGAAACGCTG
>JAPTUI010000591.1:0-10604 GCA_028067895.1 Pseudomonadota bacterium
AGGCTCGCGCCGGCGGCGCTGAACAGCCGCGCGGCGGCCGCCTGAGTCAGCCAGCCCGCCACTGCGAGGCGCGGACCGGGCGCGGCGCTCGCCGGCAGGCGCTGTACGGCACCCGCCGCGGCCGTGCGCAGCGCGCGCCAGGTGCGCAGCGATCCGTCGGGATGAATGATGAAACATGCTGCGGCCCCCTGGCGTGCCGCCAGGGCGAACTTGGCACGGGCCAGCGCGTGCCGGCTGACCGTGCCGTCGGAGGCCCCCGGATCCCCGTCGAGCACGATCACGATCTTGCCGCGCACATCGGCGTGCTGGTAGTCGTTCCAGTCGCGCGACGGTGAGTCGATGCCGTAGCCGGCGAACACGATCTGCGCCGCATCGAGATCCACCTGGGCGCGTGCCTGCTGCGTGCCGGCGAGCATGTCGGTGCCGTATGCGAACGACTGGACGCCGCCGGGAGCGCGCACCATGAAGCGGGTGTCGGTGTTCAGCAGCCGAGTCGAGACGACCGGGACCGGCTGGAGCCAGCGGCCGTGGTCACCGGGCAAGACGCCCATGCGGTGCAGCTCGGTGACCAGATAGTGCGTGGTGAGCACCTCGGAGCGCGTCGCCGGTTTGCGACCGCCGAGGGCCGGGGAGGTCAGCGTGCGCACGGTGCGCAGAAAGGACGGTTCATTGATCTGCGCGGCGAGCGTGATCGCCATCGGGGGTGGGGTGCTCGAGGTGGCCGTCGCGATCAGGCTGGCCTGGGCACCCGGGGGGGCGCGTCCATGGCAGGCAGCAAGTGCCAGCGGCAGCAGCACGGCGGCGAGGAGGTAGCGCATGGAACCGTCGTTGGGCACGGGCCGGATCATACGGGCGGGGGGACCACGGCGCGGTTACGAATGCTTCATCCGCGCCAGGGGGAGCGTGCCGTGCGCCCAAAAGCGACCCAGCGGTCTCGGGCGCTGCGCCCGGAGTCGCTTCCCTGCTCCCAGGCGGGGGCTGGCGCAATGCCGCCGGGGTCGCGGCGGGTCCACCGCGACCCCGGCGCCGGTCTCAGCCGAAGCTCGCCTCGCGTGCGCGCTGCGTGAAGTCGAGTCCGTCCAGCAGGTTGTAAGCCCGGGCATCGCGCGTCTGCAGCGGCTTCAGGCCGAAGCGTGCCTCGATGAAGGCCAGCACCGAGGTGGTATCGGCGATGCGGTGATCGACGTACCCGCGGCGGGCCCAGGGGCTCACCAGCAGCGCCGGGATGCGTGTGCCGCAGCCATAGGCGTCGGGTCGCGGCGGAGCGACGTGGTCCCAGAATCCGCCGCCCTCGTCGTAGGTGATGATGACCGCGGTCTTGTCCCAGGCGGGGCCGGCGGCGACGGCACGCAGCAGGCTCATGACCCACGCTTCGCCCCAGCGCGGCGCGGAATCCGCCGGATGCTCATCGTGCGCGCCAGTGGCCTTGACGAACGAGACACTCGGCAGCGCCCCGCGGCGTGCGTCGGCAAAGAAGTCCTCGCTGTCGCGGATGTGGCCGGCGCGTACATTGTCGAACCAGCTCGGATAGAACTGGAACGGGTTGTGATGCGGCACGTACAGCCGGCTGGTGTCGACCACCGCCGAACCGCTGTCGCGGCCGAAGGCGCTTTTCAGTGCCCAGGGCTTCACGGCGTTCCAGCCCTCGTTGTACCAGGCCCAGGAGATGCCGGCGGCATTCAGGCGATCGCCTATGTTCGGATAGGTCTGTTCCGCCGGCGGCGGACTGAACTTCAGTGCGCGCGGGTCTGCCTCGGTCGGTCCGTTGAGCGGCGGCAGATCGTTGATGAGCACGCCGTGCGGATCGTACGGCAGATCGAACAGCGGTGGGGTGAAGCTGCCGCGCAGGTTCTCAGGCGCCTGCCGCCAGAGCGCCGAGTGCGCCGCCACCAGGTAGAGCGCGTTGCAGGTCGAGCCGCCGGACATGGCCTGAAAGAAATGATCAAACAGCACGTACTCGTCGGCGAGCTGATGGTAGTGCGGAATGTCCGCTCGGGTGTAGTAGCCGAGCACTGCTCCGGAGGGACGCGATTCATCGAGCAGTTGCAAGTCGCGCTCGCCGGCGCGCCGGAAGGGGGCGTGGTGGCGCTTCAGCGCGAGCGCGACGAACTGGTCCATCGCGCCGTTGTCGACCTGGGCGAACATGCGAAAGAAGTGATGCTCCGGATCCCACGGCAGATTCTCCCCGGGCGGCATGTAGGGGCCGAGGTGAAAGGGCTGGTTCTCGAACAGCGCGCCGTCGAAACCGAGGATGTTCTGCGGCATCGGCAGGTAGGAATACGGAATGCCAGCGGGATTTTTCTGCAGGCCGTGAAAGCGCCGGTCCACCGCGCCGTCGCGATCGAGCAGGCCGGTCACGGTCGCCCCGCGCGGATGGCGGTAGGTGCCGAAGTAGTGATCGAAGCTACGGTTCTCCTGAAACAGCACGATCACGTGCTCGATGCGCCGGCGCAGCCCCGAGAGGTCCGCCCCGCGGGCGGGGGCCCCGAAGCCGGCGAGCGCCGCGCCACCGGTCAGCGTGAGGGATTTTAAAAATGCTCTGCGCGTCAAAGCCGATTCGATCATGCACTCGCTCCTCGGATGCCGGCCGCAGTCGCGGCCCGGTGCGAGTGTACTGCGCGACGGCCGCGCGCGGACACGCCGGGACCGGCATTTCGCCGCGCTGTCATCAAACTGTCACAAAACTGCAATGTCTCGGGCGATCAGCGGGGGCGTTCCTAACGGCGCCGGGACTCGAGCCTCAGGGCCAGTCCGGCACCCGGAAATGCGCCGGACAGTTGTGCTGGGCGATGGGCGCATTCATCAGCGTGCCGCGCCGCGGGAAGCGCTCGAGCGCATCGGCGTGCAGCGTGATCCACATCTGCGTCAACACGACCTTGCCTCGATGATCGCGCGCGCAGCGCAACTGCAGTGCGGCACGCTGATCGGTGTCGAAAGCGTGCTGGAATTCGTGCAGGACTTCCGCTCGCGCGACGACGCGGCCGCGTGCGCTCGCGGTGAGGTAGTGTCCGAAGTTACTTCGGACGACCGCCCGGCGCAGGAGCAGTTCCGTCGTAAAGAACGTGCGGGCGTCGAAGCCGAAGCACTGGACATGCTTGTCGTATTCGTGGACCAGCAGACTGCGGCGCAGATGTGGCATGACGCGACGCAATTGGGCGAGCAGGACGCCGGGCAGCACCGGGGGTCGTTGGCTCGCATGGTAGTAGTCGCAACCGCGGCGCCACCATTGCGGCGCACTGATGTGTCGCTCGATCAGCGAGCGAGGGCGCGAGGCCCACAAGCCGTGCAACCCGATGAGCACCGTGTGCGGCTGGTCGGCGCGACATCCCGACCAGACACTGCAGAAGCCCGGTTGCCAGGTGAGCGCGAAGGTGTAATGCGCAAACGTTCCGTGTCGTGCCGGCATCAGCGGTGCGGCCAGGGCGGGTCCGGCGAGCAGCAGCGCGAGCAAGCACAGGAATCTGACGCGCAGGGCAGGGTACGGCATGGAGTGATTCCTCGCTCTTCAGCGCCATCGGCCGCTGCGGCCGAGGCGGTCAGGGGCGTGACCGCGGCACTCTAATGGCCGGGAAATGACCGGCGCAAGCGCGCCGGCGCGGTTCCGCCGCAGGCCGTTACGGGCCGTTGGGTGAAGTGGGGCAGACACCGCCAGCGCCGAGCGCGCGCTCGGTTTGGGCGCGTACGGGGTGGGCCGGTGCCGTGTGCGGTGCGTGGTGCGTTGGCGCACTGCGCAGGGTGCGCAGCGGCGCCAGTACGGCCCACATTTTCGGACTGCGGATCCAGCGGTAGCCGAACAGCACCATGAGAATGCCGGCGTAGACCAGCGGCTCGCGCACGTCGATCTTCTCCTGCCAGTAGAAATGCCACACCCCGAGGATTGCGATCACGTAGGTCAGACGGTGCAGCCGGCCCCACCGCCGCCCGAGCCGGCGCATCATGCGGTTGGTGGACGTGACCGCGAGCGGGATCAGCAGCAGCAAGGCGGTGAACCCGATGGTGATGTAAGGCCGCTTGAAGATGTCCGAGGCCACCATGTGCCAGTCGAGATCGACATCGAGCAGCAAGTACACCGCGAAGTGCAGCAGCACGTAGAAGAACGCGAACAGCCCGAGCATGCGTCGCAGTCGCACCAGGTTTGGCAGTCGCGCGAGCTGGCGCACCGGGGTGACCATCAGCGTCAGCAGGATCATGTTCAGCGCCGTCTTGCCGCAGCGCAGCTCGAGGAACTTCACCTGATCGACCCCGGCGCTGAAGCCGAACCAGCCGAACAGCGCGCAGGTCATCCACGCCAGCGGAACGAGACAGGCGAGAAACACCAGCGGCTTGTAGACGAAGCGGTAGCGCCGCTCGACGGACAGCCCGAGAAAATGAGTCGGGGCGGTAGTGCGAAGGTCGCTCATGGGTGCGTGCGGCTCGGCGTTCAGAAGTACTTGTGCAGATTCATGCCCTTGTAGAGGTATGCGACCTCCTGGGCATAACCGTTGAACATCAGTGTCGCCTGTCGTTCGTGGAACAGAGATGCCCCGATGCGCCGTTCGGAGGCCTGACTCCAGCGCGGATGCGGTACGTGCGGGTTGACGTTGGCGTAGAAGCCGTACTCGTTGGGCGCGGCCAGGCTCCAGGTAGTCTGGGGTTGCTGCTCGGTGAAGGCGATGCGTACGATGGATTTGATGCTCTTGAAGCCGTATTTCCACGGCACGATCAGCCGCAGCGGTGCGCCGTTTTGATTCGGCAAGACCCGCCCGTACAGTCCGACGACCATGAAGGAGAGCGGATTCATCGCCTCATCGATGCGCAGCCCCTCCTGGTACGGCCACTTCAGAATCGGCACGCGCTGGCCGGGCATCTGGCTCGGGCGATAGAGCGTCTCGAACGTGACGAATTTGGCCCGGGACGTGGGCTTGAACTGCTTCAGCAGCGCGGCGAGCGGAAAGCCGACCCAGGGAATGACCATCGACCACGCTTCGACGCAACGGAAGCGGTAGATGCGCTCCTCGAGCGCATAGGGACTGAGGAACTTCTCCAGCGGAAAACTGCCCGTGACTTCCGCCTCGCCGGCCACGGCGAGGTTCCAGGGGCGCGTCTGCAGCTCACCGGCGTAGCGCGCCGGGTCGGTTTTGCTGGTGCCGAATTCATAGAAGTTGTTGAAGTGGGTGATCTGTTCCCAGGTGTTTGGCGTCTCGTCCTGATCGGGTGCATGTACCAGGGCGGCTACGGAGTCGGCTGCATCGTAGCGATACTGAAGGGGGGCGCCAGCGGCGGCGGGTACCACCGCCGCGGCGGCGCGGCCGAGCGTCGCACCGGCACCGGCGGCGAGTGCGGCGGAGAGAAACGCGCGTCGGTTGAAGTACGTCTCGGGCGGGGTGATTTCCGAAGGCGCGATACGCGGGATGCGGGTGGTCATGGCGATGATCCTTCAGTCATTACAAAATACCGAATTGAAGTCACGGGGCGCAGACCCTCAGGTAAAGTCTCACCAGCGCGCAATGCGTGGCATCAGCAGCCGCGCCGCGAGCGTGACCAGACCGCAGGCGATCCCGTACCACACCACGATGTACAGCGGATCGTTGAACGGGCAGGCGAACACGAACACGAACGCGCCCCAGGCGGCGGCCGCCAGTCCGCTGAGCAGCGGCGTGCGGCGCAGGTCGGTCGGCGCGCCGCGCCGGCAGAGCAGCGCCAGTGCCGCGAGCGGCGGCAGCGAGAGCAGTACGATTTTCGAGGCGCACTGGATGCCGCTGCGCCAGTCGAGGCGCTGCAGCAGGCTCGCAGTTCCCGGCGGCGGGCCGTTCATGACCAGGCCGTAGGCGAGGCACAGCACGACGATCACACCCAGCCAGCGCAGCGCGTCCTTCGCCGAGTACGCCGGGTCGAGCGAGCGCACGGCGAGAAAGCCGCTCAGCAGCGAGATCACGCCGAGACTGATCAGCCGCCAGCCCATGGTCGGCTGCGCCGCCATGCGCTCAAGGTCGAGGTGAGCGATGCCGAGGGCGAACAGCAGCGCCAGTTCGACCGCGGCGATCAGCGCCAACACCAGCAGGTCGGCCCAGAAGCGCCGTGGCCTCACCGGCGTGAGGTCTTCGGTCAGCTCATCGATCAGGGATTCAAGCTTCATGGCTCTCCTCCCGCGCCAGTTCACTCAATTGCCGCAGTCCTCTGTGGATGTTCACCTTGACCAGCGCGACCGTCTGGTCGAGTCGCTCGGCGGTTTCCTTGATGCTCAGGCCCTCGAGTTTCACCAGACGGATGGCATTGGCCTGCGCCGGCTTGATCCGCCCGAGCAAGCGCTCCAGGACGTTCGCGCTCTGGATCGCCTCGCCGTGATCCCGGACCGCAATGTCCTCGGGGAGCTCCTCGGTGAAGGTGTCCTTCATGGCGCGCAGCCGGTCGATCCACTTGTAGCGCGCGATCGCTGCCAGCCACGGCCCGAAGGGTTTGGCCGGATCGTACGTATGGCGCTTGGTGTGTACGGCCAGGAGCACCTCCTGGGCCGCATCGTCGACCATCGAGGCGGGTAGCCGCCGCGCGTAGTACGTGCGCAGCCAGCCGCCGGTCTCGACCAGCAAGCGCCGGTAGGCCGCCGCATCGCCCGCTTGGGCGGCCAGCATCAGGCCGCGCCAGTGATCGTCCGCCAAACGATGCTCTCCTCGGCGGGCCACCGCGGCCCGGGTGCAGTAAGCATGGCTGAAGTCCCACGGGAGGATCCGAGTGGATTGTAGCGCACGTGCTACGCTCGGGCCGCCGCGCCCCCGGCGGCGCCATGCCGCCGGACGCCGCAGGGCTGGATCGGCGAGGAATGGCTCCCATGAGCAACCCGCACCTATCGAACTCCTCGAGAGGACCGCAGAAACCGCAGGACTCGGTGTCCTGTATCCCTACATACGTTCGTGCGGGGGAAAAGGTTTCAGGCGGGAGGCGACGATGCTCACGAGGCGGGCGCGGGCGGATGCTCGGACCATGAGCCCCGGAACTCGAAGCGCCGCGTGGCGGGCGTACCCGCCGTGGGTACGGGCCGTGCTGGGGGTCTATGTCCTGGCCTTTGCCGTCGGGACCGGGACCCATCTCGATGCGCTCGTGCACGGGTGGGGGTTTGCGCACCATCCGCTGCTGAACGCGTACTGGACCCTGCTGACCGTGGTCGATCCGGTCGTGATCTGGCTCGTGCTTCGCGTCCCGCGCGCAGGCGTGATCGCAGCGCTGCTGACGATGCTCACCGACGTGGGCATCAACTCCGTCGTGAGCTATCTCTACTTCAGCACGCCTGGGCACTATGCCGTGAACGACTTCGTACAACTGCAAACAGTATTCCTGGGATTTGTCCTCGGGTCGGCTCCATTTCTGTGGATGCACTTCAGCGCGAGTCACGTCTCGGTCTGATACCGCGCTTCGCTGCTGTGGCGAGCACCTCAGATCGTCCTGCTTTACGCCGCGCGAGGCGGCAACTGCGTTCGAGACGCGAGTCGAACTGCGTGTTGGGGGACTCACTGCAAGTGTAACGATCGGTGTGGCGGGGCGCTCGGTGCGATGGGATGCTTACCCGGCGCGCAACGACGCGCCGGGTAAGCCGACCCCATGCGAGTCAATTGGGTGCTCGAGGTACCGTCTTTATCTCTTGAACTTCTACGACGCGGGTCGTACGCTGCACCTATACGACGCAAGTCGTAACGAGGACGAGATGCGGCAGGTCCGGAATACCGAGGATGAGAGGGAGCGCGTCGCGGGTCATCCCGGGACCGCCGGCTGCGGCCAGAGGCCGCGACGGCGTGCGCTGATCGTGGGGATCGTGTCGTCGCTGGTTTCCAGCGCCGCATTCGCCACCACGGGTTCGGCGCCGCCGCGTGCCGCAGTCCTGTCGCTCGCCAGTGCCGTGGCGAGCGCGCTGCGCGTGGCACCCCAGATCGAGCAGGCCGCTGATTTGCACCGCGCGGCGCAGTATGGCGCGCGCGCGGGCCACGCGGCATTGCTGCCCCGGCTGTCGCTGGTCGGTGGCCGATACTGGAATCAGATGCGCAACGGCCGCGCGCTCTACGCGAATGCCAACGGCCCGCGCGAGACGACCGGCCTGGTCGAGCTGTCCGTCCCGCTGTTTGCGCCGCAATTGCTCGCCTTGGACCGGCTGGCTCGGGATCGCGAGGCGCTGGCGGCCGACGAACAGGCGCAGACCCGGCTCACCGTCGCCGCGCAGGTGGCGGACGCGTGGTACCAGCTGGCGCTCCTCGGTGCTCGGGTGCGGATCTGGACCAGCACGGTGCATTCCGTAGGCGTGCTCTATCGCGGCGCGCGTCAGGAGTACGCCGTCGGAGCCGCCGCAGTGCTCGATCTCGCCCAGACACGCTTGCTGCTGCACAACGCGCAGAGCGGGCTGCAGCAGGCGCTCGCCGAGCGCAGTGCCGCCCGCCGCACGCTCAATATGCTGCTCGGTCGGGCCACGTCGGCGCCCTTGGCACTGCCGCAGCTGCGCCCGCCGCGGCGCCCGCTGCCGATGCCTGCGCAGTGGATCGCGCGCGCTGGACGCACGCAGCCTCTCTTGCGTGTTTCCCGCCGGCAGATCGCGCTCGGCCGTGCCCAGGCCCGCAGCCTGCGCGCCGCGCGGCTGCCCTCGCTCACGGCCAACGTGGGCTACGGGGTTGACGCGCCCGCCGCGCCGACGTCGCGCGATCTGGGTTGGCAGGTCTTTCTCGGTTTCAGCATGCCGCTCTTTGATTTTGGTGCACAGCGCGATCGGATCGCAGATGCCGACAATCAGGTGGCCGCGCTTCGCGCGGCCCGGCGTGCCGTGCTGCTGCAGATCCGGATGACGATTGCGCGCGATTACGGCAGCGCCCAGGCCGCGGACCGCGCCTACCGGCAGGCGCTGAAGCAGCGACGTGATGCGCGCTCGGTCTACGAGATGACGCGCGATGGCTACAAGGCCGGAACCTTCAACGCGCTGAATCTGGCCCAGGCCGAGAGCAGTTGGTTGCAGGCGAGGCTGCAGGTGGCCACGACGCTCGCTCTGCTGCATCTGGCGCACACGCAGCTACGTCTGGATGCCGGCACATATCCCGGGGAGCGATCAGCGAGATGAAATCCATACGTACTCACCCCGGGCTGTTGCGCCGGCCCGGAATGCCCCTCCTGGCCGCCCTGCTCATCGGATGTTCGGGCAGTGCGTGGGCCGCCGTGCCGGTGCAGACCGCTGCGGTGCAGCGCGCCTCGTGGCGCAGTCCCGTTCGCGTCATCGCGCGCGTGCGCAGCGTCAACCACGTTACGTTGAGCGCGCCGCTGAGCGGGCGAGTGTGGGAGCCGACGCGCCCGGTCGGTGAGGTGCGTGCCGGAACGCTGCTGGCGCGGGTGAGTCCCCCGGGGCTACAGGCGAGTCTGCAGGCGGCGCAGACCCAGTTGCGTCTGGCGCAACTGAATGTGCAGCGCGATCACATTCTGTACCACGATGGCGTCGTCTCGCTGCAGGTGCTGCAAGGCAGCCGGGCCACCGAGAAGCAGATGCAGGCGCAGGCGCAATCGCTCGAAGGGCAGCTCGCCAACCAGGTGTTGCGTGCGCCGTTTGCCGGCATCGTCAATTATCAGGTCCCCACCGGCGCGGTGGTCAGTGCAGGCACGCCCATCGTGACACTGGACGGACGCGGCACGCCGTGGATCGAGGCGTTGGTCTCCCCGCGCAGCGCCATGCGCCTGGCGCGCGGGCAACCGGTGCGAATCCGCCTCTCCGGGTGGTCGGGCACCGGACGCGTGCACAGCATCGGCCACAGTGCCCGCCAGTCCGGACTGGTCGCGCTCTACGTGACCCCACCACCGCGCGCCCCGCTGCTGCCGGGCGAGTGGGTGCACCTGCGCCTCGAGCAGCAGCCGCAGTCCGCGTTCGTCGTGCCCCTGAACGCCGTGGTCATGCAGGGGGCGAGCGCGGTGGTGTATTGCGATCAAGCCGGGCGTGCGCGCAGCGTGCCGGTGACGGTGCTCGGCACCCGCGCCGATCGCGCCTGGATCCGCGGGGCGCTGCCGGCGGGCGCACCGGTGGTGGTGCGCGGCGCGGGGCGCCTGGTCAACGGAACCGCGCTGCTCGTGCAGCCATGATCCGCAGCTATCTGAGGTTCCAGTGGGAGAACCGCTACACGGTGGCGGTGCTCTGCACGGTGCTGCTGCTGGCCGGCTGGGTCGCCTTCGACCGCCTGCCGCAGAGCATCTTTCCGTCGGTCGATTTTCCCAAGGTCTCGGTTATCGTCCATACCGATGATCTGCCCGTGAAGTACATGCTGCTGGCGGTCACCGAGCCGATGGAGCAGGCCGCGAAGGGGGAACCGGGCGTCACGCTGGTGCGTTCGCAGACCGGCAACGGACTGACCAAACTGCACATCTACTTCAGCCGCAGCACCAACCCGCAGACGGCCTATCTGCTGCTGCAGGCGCGCCTCGGGCATATCCCGCTGCCGCCCGGCGGGGTCATGACGGTGCGCCTGATGACCCCGAACATCTATCCGCTCGCCGAATATGCGCTGGTCTCGAACACCGTGAGCAGCTCCGCGATGCAGCCGGTGTTCGCCTTTGCGCTGCGCCCGGCCATTCTCTCGGTGCGCGGCGTCTACCGTGCGGACTACACGGGCCGCGGG
>JAPTUI010000591.1:10614-21563 GCA_028067895.1 Pseudomonadota bacterium
GCCGCGGGTGGCCCGAGGTACACGTCACGCTCCATCCGCGCCGTCTGGCGCAATATCACCTGAGCGCTGCCGAGGTCGTCGCGGCGCTCCAGGCGCACCAGGGCCCGTTCTTCTCCGGAATGCTGCACGCATTCCATCAGCAGTTCATCGTCGCCACGACGCCCCGGCCGGTGAACCCGCGGGCGCTCTCGCGGTTGCAGTTGCCGCTTGGCCCGATGAGCGCCAGCGGAGCACGCACCACGCTGCCGCTGGGCGCGCTCGGTTCAGTGCACACCGGACCGCCGCCGCGCATCCGCGCCGCGGCGGTGGCCGGCTACCGGCATGCGCTGATCATCGATGTGTCGGCGCAGCAAGGCGCGAACGAAGTCGCGGTCGCCGCGCGGCTCCGGGCCCGATTGCACACGCTCGCGGCGCACCTTCCGCCGCACGTGCACCTGGTGCGCATCTATGCGCTTAGCGGTCTGATCCACTCCAGCTTGCGCGACGTGTGGATCGCGCTCGCACTCGGCAGTCTGATCGCCTTCCTCGTCGTCTATCTCTTCCTCGGTCGGGCGGACGGCGCGCTCGCGACGCTGCTCGTGGTGCCGCTGTCGGTGGCGGCCACGATGCTGGTGCTCGAAATGCTTGGCATGGGCATCAACATCATGACGCTGGGGGGTATCACTGCGGCGATCGGCGCCCTCGTGGATCACGCCATCGTGATCGTGGAGCGCGGCGTGCACGGCCTGGAGGGGAACGCAGCGGAGCGCCGGCAGGCGGCGCTGCAGAGAATCGCCGACGTGCTGCCGCTGATGACCCTCGCGACGCTCACGTCCTGCGTCATCTTCGTGCCGCTGATCTTCCTCTCCGGAACCATCGGTCTGCTGTTCCGTGGCATGGCCGCGGCCGTGGTGGTCTCGCTGGTGACCTCGCAGCTGATCGCGATCGTGATCACGCCCGTGTTCGCAATGGGCGTGGCGGGGCGGGCCCGGCGCGTCCACCGGTTGCCCGGGGAGCGTTGGGCGCGCCGGGAGTACGGGCGGGTGCTGCTGCGGGGCATGCGCCGCCCGTGGATCGCCGCGCCGCTCGCCGGAGTGCTGCTCGCACTCGCCGCGTTCGGGGCCTCGCGCCTGCCGACGGCGTTCCTGCCCCATTGGGATGAGGGCATCTTCGTCGTGCCGTACCGTACGCCGGTCGGGACGGGGGTGCATGAGACGCTGCAGGTCGGACGGGATTTGATGCGCATCGCGCTGCGCAATCCGAGCGTGGCGCGCGTGTCCCTGGTGGTCGGACGCGGGCTTGGCAATCCCTACGCAACGCCCAACAAGGGCGGCATTACCGTGGTGCTGAAGGCGCATCGCTCCGCGAGCGCTCGTCAGGTGATGCGCCAGTTGCGCCAGCGCTTCCGGGCCGCCGTTCCGGATCTGACCACGCTCGAGACGCAGCAGGTGATGATCAACCGGCTCGGCAACCTGTCCGGCTCACATGCCCCGCTGGTCGTGGAGCTGTTCGGCAAGCGCTCCATCGAGCTGCATGACGCCGGACTGCGGCTGCTCGCCGCACTGCAGGCGAGCCATGATTTTCATTCGGTGGTGTTCAAGTCGCCCTCGGCCGGCCCGGAGCTTCAGGTGACGCCCGACAGCCTCGCGGTGCTGCATGGGCTCACGCCCTCGAGCCTGGCCGACCAGCTGCTCACCCGCCACTGGGGCCGCAAGGCGGGATTTCTGCTGCAGGGCGAGCAGATCGTGCCGATCCGGGTCGCCGAGCGCGGTACGGCGGACCGCACGCCGGTGAATTTTGCCGCCACGCAGGTACGCCTGCCGGATGGACGTCTGGCGCCGCTGTCGCAGGTGGCCGAGGTGCATCTGCAAGGCATCGTGCCCTATGTGACGCACCAGAACCTCGTGCCCTACGATACGATCAAGCTCAATCCAGTGGCGGGCGAGGGCTTGTCGGTGGCGGCCCGGCGCGCCGAGCGCATCATCGCCAAAGTCGGCTTGCCGCCCGGGGTCAGCAGCTCGATCGGCGGCTATTACCGCGAGCAGCAGAAGAGTTTCAGTCAGATGATGCTGATTCTCGGCGCCGCACTCCTGATTCTGCTGGTGCTGCTCGGTTATCAGTTCGCGAGTCAGAAGGCCGCAATCGTCGCGATCGTGTCCATCGCGCTGACGGCGGCGGGGACCGTGCTGGCGCTGCTCGCCACCGGCACGAATCTCGACAGCACCGCGTTTCTCGGCATGCTGCTGGTGTTCGCCATCGCGGTGAACAATGTCATCCTGATCTTCTCCCGTGCCCAGCAGCTCGACCGCGGCACCCCGCGGCCGAAGAGCGTCGCGCTCGCCGCGCAGCAGCGTCTGCGGCCGATTCTCATGACCATGCTCGCCGATGTGCTCGGCTTTCTGCCGCTCGCGTTTGGGATCGGCCGTGGCACTGATCTGCTGCGGCCGCTCGCGATCGCCGTCATGGGCGGGCTGCTCATCGGCACCGTCATGACCTTGTGGCTCGCCCCGGTGCTGTACGCGGCGTGGTGGCGAGCGCCGGCCGAGGCACCCTAGCGGGGTGCAGATCCCGCGATGCTCGCCGGTCAGTGCCGCGGCGCGGTGCGCGCCTCGGCGTCGCGCACCCGCGGTGGGGTCAACGCAATGGGCCGCTCGGCCGTGAGCAGGCGAAGGACGAGCCGGTTGAGCTTGCGGACGTCGACGCCGAACACCACGTGCACCGGCTGCTCGCCCAGATCCGGGCCGTCACCGAGCGGCCAGCTGAGGGTGGCGCCGTAATTGGCGGTGGGGCTGGTGTCGACGTCCACCAGGAGCGTCTTCTCGCGGGTGATGAGCTCAGGATCCAGCCAGACGGCCACCGCGGTTTCGTCCCAGAGCGGGTAAGGCTGGCCGAAGCGGGCCAGATACCGGTCAAAGGGCGCGTGGCCGCGGCCGACCGCCTCGAGCATCGCGTGCGACATGAACGTGGGACTGGTCGCATCGAGCGGAACCTCGGTGATCCGCCGCCAGGGCTGGTGCAGCACGATCGAGGCCGCTTCGGGATCGAACCGCATGTTGAATTCGACGCGCGGGCTGTTCACGTAGGCGCTGGCATGCGCAAAGGGCGTATCGGCCGGTTGCGGATTGAAACTGCCGCCCATGAAGATCAGCTGGCGGGCGAGTGAGGCGAAGTGCGGATCGAGCTTCGCGGCGAGCGCCAGGTCCGTCAGCGGACCGGCGGCGATGATCGTGACCTGGTGCGGATAGCGGTGCACCATGCGGATGAGAAACTGCGCGGCATTCTCCCGCTGCGCAGGAATCGACGGCGCCCCCTCCGGCAGAGGCGGTACCCAGTACGGTCTGTTCGGGTGCAGCGGCGTCGGGTCGCGCGTGCCTTCCGCGGGCCAGTGGCGCATGTAGGCGCCGTCATAGAAGAGCTTGCCGTATTGATGCTCCCACGCCCGATTGCGGCGGCGGGAGTCGAGGAGCGGAAAGACCGCGCCCGGATACACCGGGACCGAGGTTCGGTGCGCGATCTGCAGCGCCCGCAGGATGTGGGCGA
The DNA here is from genome assembly GCA_028067895.1 of Pseudomonadota bacterium. Taxonomy (GTDB): domain Bacteria; phylum Pseudomonadota; class Gammaproteobacteria; order Steroidobacterales; family Steroidobacteraceae; genus 13-2-20CM-66-19. Next base: position 14,134 of record JAPTUI010000591.1, read on the forward strand.
CCTCCTCGTTGCGCCAGCCATCACCGGTGGGCACGGTGATGCCGAGCAGGTGGATGCTGCGATCCTGCAGGAGCATCAGGCTCGCCTGGATGTTCGTTCCGCCGGGGCCCATTTCATCCTCGTCGAAGATCACTTTCGGACGGGCAGCCGCGCGTGCATGCGCCGCGGGCACGGCACGGCCGATGAACTGCACGCCGAGCAGCAGGAGGCACAACGGGAGGATCCGGGCGGCGCAGGTTCGGGGACGATTCATGGAACGAACTCCGTGCAGTGGCGTGTGGCGAGGGGAGCGCGTGCACATGCGCCCTCGCCATCGGGCCGGTGGTCGTGGAGAGTCGGGATCATGCAGGTGCGGTGTCCCGGGTTCAGCCCGTGCGGGCGAGCACGATCAGGCCGAGACCGACGAGAAAGCACAGGAACATCGCCGTGAGCAGCGCAGTGACGCCGCGGGCCGGCTGCCTGAACTCGCGCCAGACGAACACGCCCCAGAGCGCGGCGATCAGGGTGGCGCCCTGGCCGAGGCCGTACGAAATCGCGAAGCCGGCGCGCCCGGAGGCGATGAGATTCAGCGACATGCCGATGCCCCACACGACCCCGCCGAGGAGGCCGGCCAGATGCATCGAGAGACTGCCGCGCCGGTAGTGGGCGAAGGGCACCGGCTCGCCCATGACCGGCAAGCGCATGGCGAGGGAATTCCACACGAACGTGCTCAGAAAGACGCCGACGGCGAAGACGAATACGGCGGCATAGCTGCCCATCAGGCCGGCGATCGGATGGGCCGGATCGGGGTACATGGCCGCGGCCACGAAGCGGTAGAACACCCCCATGAAGATCCCACTGGCGATCGACAGCACCAGGCCCTTGGCACTGACTCGCAGGGCGCGCCGGGATTGGCGCCGATACGCCTCGGCGTCCAGAACGATGGCGACGGTCACGAGCGCGACGCCCGCAGCGAGCAGCAGGGGATTGCCCAGCGGAACCGCCACGTAGTTGAGGATGACTCCGAGCACCAGCGCGAGCCCGATGCCGACCGGGAAGGCGACCGCCATGCCGGCCACCTCGATGGCCGCGACGAGGAGGATATTGGCGAGATTGAACACGGCGCCGCCAAACAGCGCATGGACGAGACTGGCGCGGCTTGCCTGGGCGAGATCGGCGAAGAACGACCGCCCGCCGTGACCGGCGGTGCCGAGCGTGACGCCGAACAGCGCGGTAATGAGCAGTACGCCGAGCGCGTAATCCCAGTAGAAGAGCTCGAATCGCCAGGACGCCGGCGCGAGCTTGCGCGCGTTGGCCCAGGAGCCCCAACAGAGCATCGTGACGATGGTGAGCGCGACGGCGAGCGAGTAACTCTGGACGATGTACATTGCATGAAGCTCCCGGCGGTGTAGAGCAGATCTACGGGCGGCGGGCCCATTCGGCGTCGAGTTCGGCGCGCCGCGCGAACGACTTCTGCGCACCGATGCGGGTGGCCGATAGTGCGGCGTAGAGATTGGCGCGCGTCACGGCCTCGCGTTCGGGCATGCCCTCGGTCAAGAACGTGGCGAGACTGCCGATGAACGCATCGCCGGCGCCCGTCGTATCGACCGTCGAGACCTGGAACCCCGGGACATGGACGCGCTGCGTGCGCGAGGCGAGCATAGCGCCCTTCGCACCGACCGTGAGGACGATGTGGCCCATGCCGCTTGCCAGCAGATCATCGAGGCAGGCATCCAGGTTGCCGGTGGCACCGGGGCCGCGACCCGTCATCGTTTCCGCTTCCGTCTCATTGAGAATGAGGTAGTCACCACGGGCGAGTGCACTGAGATCCGCGGCGAGCGCGGGCGCTGGATTGATCATGCAGGGCACGTGATGCGCCTCGGCGAGGCGCACCGTGTGATACACCGTCTGCAGGGGGATCTCGAACTGCACGAGCACCATGTCGGCGGCGGCGAACCGATCCGCCGCGGCATCGAGGTCCGCCGGCAAGAGCCGGTCATTGGCGCCCTTCACCACGATGATGCGGTTCTCGCCGCTCGGCTCGACCAGAATCAGCGCCGCGCCGGTCGCGGCGTCAGGAGCCACCCGGACCGCAGACGTGTCCACGCCCTGCGCGCGAAGATTGGCGAGCGCCTCGGTGCCGAGTGAGTCCGCACCGACCGCGCCGATCATGGCGACCTGTGCACCGCACAGGCTCGCCGCCACGGCCTGATTGGCGCCTTTGCCGCCGAATCCCATGTCGAAGGCAGTCCCGAGGATCGTCTGTCCACCCCGCGGCACCGCGGGACTCATGAATTGCAGATCCGCGTTGATGCTGCCGACGACGACGATGCGGGGTGTTGTGGCCATTCGGGGGGGGCTCCTGCGCTCGGTGCCGGGCGGCTTAGATGCTGCGGACCGAGTCGCGCTCGATGAGCGAGACGTCCAGCATCAGCGACGGGTTCGGTGTCTGCGCGCCTGACATGCGCTCCTGCAGCAACTCGACGGCCCGGGTGCCAATCGCACCGAGCGGCTGTGCGATCGTCGTCAGGCGGGGAGTCACGATCCGTGCCCAGCTGATGTCGTCGAACCCCACGATCGACACGTCCGCGGGGACCTGAACGTCGTGCTCATGCAGGAATCGCATCGCGCTGATGGCAATCAGATCATTCCCGGCGACCACCAGCGTCGCGCCGCGCCGGCGCAGCAGCGCTTCGCGCGCTTCGCGCGGCAGGATTCCATCGAAGCCGACGCGTGCCTCCCAGGCGATGTGCATGCGCTCGGGGAATGCCGTGACGAAGCCGTGGCGGCGCTGCTGGGCGCTCTCCACGTTGCGCGGCCCCGACAGCAGGCCGACGCGGACATGCCCCTGCTGCAGCGCATACTGGGCCAGCAGTCGCCCACCCATGGCATTGTTCGAGTGCACGACCGGCCAGCCCGGCCGCGGCCGGTCGATCAGCACGATGGGCCGATCGAGCGCCCCGAGCAGCCGAGGCAGCCGCGCACCGACCGGGCACAAAATGATCCCGTCGACGCCGTGCTGGGTGAGCAGACTCAACCCTTCGTTTTCGGCATCCGCCGCGTTCTGGCTGTCGATGAGGCAGGCCAGCAATCCCAGGCGACGGGCCTTGTTCTCGACCGCCTGGGCCAGCTGAGAGAAGAACGGGTTGGTCAGGTCTGGCAATACCAGACCAATGGCGCGGGTCCGGCCGGTACGCATGGCCTGCGCGGCACGATGGGGACGGTAACCCAATGCCTTGGCGGCCTCGAGCACTTTGCGTCGGGCCGCCGGCCCGACGTTCGACTTGCCGTTCAAGGCATTGGAGACGGTGGCGACTGACACGCCGGCCTTGGCGGCGACATCTTTGATCGTGGCCATCGAGCGTTCACCGTCAGCCATGCGGCCGCCTTCCTCTTGTCAGCGTGCGGTCGGGAAGTATACAGCGGCGCGGAAAAGCACAAGCGCCAATAGCAACGCGCAGCAAGGCTCCGCAGGGCACCGCCGCTTCTCCCGCGCGCGTCACCTCTCCGTCCATTACGAATGCTGCTGCACAGATTCTCGCAAGAAAACGTTTAACTCAACAGGATAAGCTATTGAGCCGAAACGGTGTGGCACTGCCTTGGTAACACTTGAGCGCGAGTTAAGTGTGAGCTTATTAGCATAAAAAACAGCAGATTGACACGAACTCATATCTTTTTCGCCTTGCGACGAGGATCGAGCGCAGGGTCATCGCTGTTGTCACATTCCAGTCACGATCGCTCAGTACAGTAAATCGTTATAAAGCCTGCCCCCGGAAAGCTCTCGATCGGCGTCGTTCGGCCAGCCGATCGAGGCGAGTCATTCAAGGCAGCGGCCGTATCGCGAACTGACTGGGAGTTTCTGCAAATGTCTATCGAGATCCGTAACGTGGTGCGAGAGATCATCGCGCCCATGGCGGTGGTCGTCCCGTGCATGGTGTTGCTGGCAAGCGCCCCGGCGTACGCGACACAGGAAGCGGCGGCCCCGGGGATGACGGACGGCTCTGCTGCATCGACGCAGGCCACGGCTGCTCCTGCCGAGGACGACTCGATCAGTTCGGGACGCCAGAAGCTGAAGAAAATCGTGATCGTCGCCGCCGAAAAGGCCGTGGCCACGGTCAATCCCCTGAAGTTCGAGCACGTCAGTCCCGCCTCGAGCGTGACGAAGGTGCTCAACAACGTGCCGGGATTCAATGCCCGGGCGCTGGGCGTCGCCGGGTTCATCGTGAGCAACACTGCGTATACGCTCGATGGCTTCCCGAGTTCCGAGCTTGGCAGCACCTTCGATGGTGTGCCTGACCTGAATACCTTTCTCGGCGGCATGTTCGGCCAGGGCGATCAACCGCTCGGTCAGGCGCTGGTGCCGATGGACGTCAGCGGAGCTCACGTCTATAGCGGTGCGAGCACGCAGTCGAAGTCCTCGATCGACGATCTGGGCGGCACGATTTCATTCGAGCCGGCGCTGCCGACCCATGACTTCCACGTCGATGTCGGTATGACTGGTGGGGTTTATGCCGGCCAGGGGTCCGAGGCGCAGGAGACGTTCGCCGTCAATTCCGGCGCGATCGCGTCCCTGAACGGATTGAACGTGCTGGCGAAATTTCAGCACACGCTGGTCCATGGGCCCTACGACAACGTCGTCGCGCACCTGAATTCGTATTACCTCTCGATCGTGCAGCCGACTTCTTCGGGCGAAGTCAAGCTGGTGGCGCTCGTCAATGCCGCCAACGGTCAGCCGCCGCATTATCTTCCGGCGCCGATCATTGCGCAGCACGGATACAACTATCAGTTTCCGACCAGTGTGACGTACACCAATCAGGAAACACAGTCGTCGTTTCTCGATCTCTCAGTGAAGTCGCTGCTGAACCGCTACATGATCGGGGAGGTCAAGGCATTCTACGTCGGCACGAACAATGACCGTACCGCCTGGTCGGATCCGCAATACCACAATTCGTATGGCGGTTACTCCTATGATCTGAGCGATACGCTGAAGAGCTGCTCGGCATTGAACGCCTACGAAGGCTCCTCGGTTCCCGTGAGCGTATACCCGAACACGTACAACTGTGATGTGGCCACTCAGCAGTTTGGGTCCCCTGCAGCAGGTACGGCCTATCAGCGCTACATCCAGAATTACTCCGAGATGGGCGCGATGGGCGATTTGACCCTGCTGCTGCCCGATAATACGGTGGAGCTCGGTGCAACGGGTTTCGTCGCGCCGATGCTCTCGGAGGAGGCGTGGTACGGGTCGAGCCCGGTGCCGATTGGGACGACGGGCTTCAATATGGCGTGGCTCGAGCATGACGGGCAGACCTGGATGCAGGCGTACATTCAGGACAATATCCGGCTCCTCAACGGCCGGCTGCACATTTATCCGGGACTCAAGTGGACGCGTTTGAACATGTACGCCAACGACGACCAGGGGTATTACTACGACTTCTCCGGTACGGTGTCCGAGACCTACAAGTACATCGAGGATTCGCTCGGGGTGAACTACGCGTTCACACACCAGCTGAACGCGTATGTCAACTGGGGGCAGTCCGTGAAGCCGCCGAACGTAAACGCGCTGTACGGCAACATCGGCAAGACCCCGCAGCCTGTGCCGCCCACGACCAAGCCGGAGCGCGTCAATAACATCGACGCGGGCATCCGGTTCGAGAACGGTCGGTATAACTGGGAAGCCGGGTTCTTCAACCGGGACTTCACCCATGTCTCCAGCTCCACGTACAGCGACATCACCGGAATCACCCAGACGACCAACGCTGGCAAAGCGCTGTTCCGGGGCGGCACGATCAAGGCAGGCGTGCATTTGCCGTATCACCTGGAGCTCGAGGGCAATGCGGCCTACACCCACGCGGTGTACACCGAGAACTTCACGGACGTGAACGGGACGGCGTTCACCAATGGCATGTGGCGCCCGAATATCCCCGTGGTCACGGGCAACCTCGACCTGCTGTATTCGAACGGTCCGTGGCATGCGAGTGTCAGCGAGCATTACACGGGTTCTGAATACGTCGTCAATTACGAATCCGGCGCGACTACCAATTACCAGCTAGGCGGCTACGGGACGACGAGCCTGAATGCCGGGTATACCTGGAACCTCGACAGCGGGTCGCTCAAGGCGCTGAAGTTCGACCTGCATGTGGATAACGTGTTCAACCGGCACTCGCCGTTCTACTCGGCGGGGTTGGATACCGCCTCGACGCCGAATTTCCTGTGGATGATTTACAATGAACCGATGTTCGCATCGCTGTCGGTGACGGCCAAGTTCTTCTAGTGTGAAGGACGGCACGTCGAGATTGGACATTCGCGGATTGGCGAGTGGGTGATCTCGGGTGCGACGAAGCGAGCATGGATGCTCGCCTCCCCTGGCGCCTTCGCGGCCTGCGGGTCGATCCGTGCATGCGCGGGGGCGGCGGGTCTGTCCGTTGCTGTCGGTGGCGCGCTCGAGGCCGCTCTACGAGTCGCGCCCGGTCGCGGACGGCGGGCCGGTACTCGAGTAGAAGCGCGAGCCGTCGGCTCATGATCCACGGTTTGGCTGTCGGCATATTCAGGCTGTCCCGGAGTGCCCGGGATGTCCCCGCGCCAACTTCTGGGAATCAAGGTGAGCGCGGTCCGATCACTGCAGGCCGCAGGGAATGTGAGCGGATCCTGCCGCGGCGGGCGGGACGTGCCAGGCAACTGATGCCAGAGTTCAACCCCGGAGGCTGTGCTGCGGCGACGGTTTTTCCTGTCGTCGAGCGTGAGGTCGAAAAGCAGGCGTGCAGCGGCACTCGCCATCGCTCCCGCATGGGAGCGGCCGGAGATGCGCGGCGCCGATCCGGGTTCGATCGGCGGTCAGGACGCGCGAATGACGTGGGTCGCCCACGGCGGTATCGATACGAACAGCGCGTGTAAATTTGCGGAAAAACTGCAGAGATTGAAACCGAAATTCCCCGCTAATCTCTTCAGGCTGTTGGCGGAGAAGAGGCTGATGTGGCCGTTGCGCGGTGCGGCGTACCACCACGTGAGCCGCTGGCCCGGAACGATGTCGTTGTCCGAAAGAAGGGTCGAGAATATGACCAGTCCGTCGGGTGCCAGCAGCGTCTTGAGGTTTTTCATCAGCGCGTTCGGATCGACGACGTGCTCAAAGACTTCGAACGCGGTAATCAAATTGAATTGACCCAGCGAGCCGATCGAGACATCCGTATTCACGAATGGGTCATAGGAGGCAGAGCTCCAGCCGGCTTCGCGCAGCTCACCGGACAGCAGGCCCTTGCCGCCTCCGTAATCCAGATGCTTGAGGGCGGTGAACTGCTCCTTGAACGTGTTGCGGAGGAGGGCGGCATTCCCTCTGGGGCGCGCGTCGAGGTAATCCGGATCGACCTCTATATAGCGATCGTTATAGATATGGCGGGCGAATTCCTCGGACGTCCATTTGCGGAATTCCGGCGCCTAGCAGAACCCGCAGGTCTCGC
>JAPTUI010000545.1 GCA_028067895.1 Pseudomonadota bacterium
GAGCAGCGGCTGCTCGCCTATCGCGGGCCCGGCAACGTGCGTGAACTCGTCAACGTCTGCCGACGTCTCTCGGTGCTCGCGCCCGGCCGCGAGATCGGCACGGAGGACCTGCCGGTGGACATTGGCGTGAACGGCCCGGATCAACCCGGTGAATGGCAGAACGCGCTCGCGGAGTGGGCGGCGCGCCAGGCGGCCAGTGGTGAGGGTGCCTTGCTCGACGTCGCGCTGCCGCAGTTCGAACGCGTCCTGATCCGCGCCGCGCTGAAGCGCACGCAGGGGCATCGGCAGGAGGCGGCACGGTTGCTCGGTTGGGGCCGCAACACCCTGACACGCAAGCTCAAGGAGCTGAACCTCGACCTCCCGCCGGCCGATGCCGGCCAGCACAGCGGCGAGGATTGCCTCTAGCGCATCCTCAGATGCGCAGCGTGCCGGTCAATTCGGTCACGCTGGCGATACCGTGCTCGCGCAGGTACTGCGCGATGCCGGCATTGACTCGTCTGCACACCATCGGATCGTAGAACAGCGCCGTTCCGATGCCGACCGCGCTCGCCCCGGCGATGAGAAACTCGATCGCGTCCGTAGCGGTGGTGATCCCACCCTGGCCGATGATCGGAATGCCGTGCTTGCGGGCCACCTCGTACACCTGGTGCACCTTCAGCAGCGCGATCGGCTTGATCGCCGGCCCGGACAGCCCGCCCTGGATATTGCCGATCACCGGCCGGCGCGTATTTGCATCGATCGCCATTCCCATCACGGTGTTGATTACGGCGAGCCCGTCGGTGCCCGCCTCGATGCAGCGGCGCGCGTTCTCGCGGATGTCGGTCTGGTTGGGCGAGAGCTTGGTGATGAGCGGCTTGCCGGTCACGCGTCGGCAGGCCTCGACCACCTGCGCTGACATGTCCGGGTAGTTGCCGAAGGCCACTCCGCCCTCCTTCACATTTGGGCACGAGATGTTGATCTCGATCGCATCGATCGGTGAGTCGTCGAACAGGCGCGTGACTTCGGCGTATTCCTCGACCGTGGAGCCGGACACGTTGGCGATGAAGCGGGTCTCGCTGAAGTCCAGCTCCGGCAGGATGCGCTCGATGACGTGCGCGGTGCCGGGGTTCTGCAGCCCGATGGCATTGAGCATGCCGGCGGCGGTCTCAGACACCCGATGCGCCGGATTGCCGAGCCGGGCGGCGAGGGTGGTGCCCTTGAGGACCACGGCGCCGGCGTCGCGATTGGAGAAACCCTCGATGCGGGTGTATTCCTCGCCGAAGCCCACGCAGCCGGACAGCAGCACGATGGGCGAGGTCAGCGACAGCCCGCAGAACTTCAGGTGCAGCGATTCGGCGGCAGAGCTCGATGTGTCGGTCATTGCGATATCAGGTCCGAAGCCCGGCGCGCGCGCCGGAGTGACCAGCCATTATCGCATCCCGCGCGGCCCGCCAGGATCTCACTCCCGGTGGATGTGGATCTGGATGCGGCCCTTCGGCCCGATCAGCCAGGACGCGAGCCACCCGGCGAGCCAGACGATCAGCGCCGCTTCGAAGGCGGTCCAGAACCCGCCCTCGAGATGAAAGCCCGGCAGCATCCAGGCCACGAGCGCCAGCATGGCGGTGTTGACCACCAGCAGAAATACCCCCAGGGTGAGGAGCGTCAGCGGCAGCGTCAGCAGAATCACCACCGGACGAACGATGGCGTTGACGAGTCCGAGCAGGACCCCGGCGAGAATCAGCGTGCCCGCATCATCGATGCGGATGCCGGGCACCCACCGCGTTGCCAACCACAGGCCGAGCGCGCTCACCACGGCGCGCAGTACGAATGCCGTCACAGAGCCCCCGCGTCGGCCGCATCGAGCAGCGCTCGCAGCCGCACCAACGCAGCCTGCCAGCCGGTGCGCTGGCGTAAATAGGGGATGTCCCACTCGGGTGAGCCCGGGACGCCCGAACCGAGCAGCCGCAGGATGGTGCCGGTGCGGGTCGGCTCGAGAATGAAGTCATCGACCAGCGCACTCTCGGCCGGCGGCAGGGATGCGCAGGGCAGATAAATGAGTCGCAGCCGCTGTCCGGGCATGAACACATCGATGCAGGCCTCGAGCTCCGTGACCCGATCGACGCAGGCACGGAACAGACCGCCGGGGCGCGCGCTGATGGTCGCACCCGGTGAGCACCACTGCCCCAGCAGGCGCGACTCGGTGAGCGCCGCCCAGACCGGCGTGAGGCCGGTGCGCAGGTCGAGCCGATGGGCGTAGCCCCGAGTCTTTTCCATGGTCGCCATTGTGCCATCGCGGCGGCGCTCCTGCAGGAGACGGCGGTGCGCACCGCTGCGCCAGCGGGCACAATACGGTCGGCCGAACGTGCGGCCGACCGTGGAGGCCCCGATGGCGCTCGTGCAACTGGTGATCGTGCTGGCTTTGCTGCAGTTCTTTGCTTTCGCCGTCGCCGTGGGCAAGGCGCGTGAGACCTACGGCGTCGCGGCGCCCGCGACCACCGGCAACGAAACCTTCGAGCGTTACTACCGGGTGCAGATGAACACCCTGGAACTGCTGGTGCTGTTGGTTCCGGCGCTGTGGCTGTTCGCGCGCGATCTGAGCCCCGCCACGGCCGCCGGGCTCGGCGGGCTGTACCTGATCGGCCGGATCGTCTACTTCGTGTCCTACGTGAAGGATCCGAAGACGCGCTCGCTGGGTTTCGCGCTCTCGAGCGGCCCGATCGTGCTGCTGCTGCTCGGGGCACTCTTCGGCGCGGTGCGCGCGCTGTGGCTGCACGGCTGAGCGGGTGCGCCGGGGCCGCTCACTCGGTCTCGGATTTGATCGGCCGGCGCATCAGCTCACGAACCGCTTCGCGCGGCGCGACGCCCTCATAGAGCACGCGGTAGACGCTTTCGCTGAGGGGCATATCGACTCCGTGCCGGGCCGCCACCTCGTGCAGCGCACGCGCCGCCGGGTACCCCTCCACCACCTGGCCGATCGCCGCCAGCGCCTCGGCCGGCGAGCTGCCGGCGGCCAGTCGCAACCCGAAGCGCCGGTTGCGCGACTGATCGTCGGTGCAGGTGAGCACCAGGTCGCCCAGTCCGGCCAGCCCCATGAACGTCTCGCGCCGTGCTCCGAGCGCAACGCCCAGGCGCATCATCTCTGCCAGCCCGCGGGTGATGAGTGCGACCCGGGTGTTGGCGCCGAACCCGAGCCCGTCGGACAACCCGGCGCCCACCGCGAGCACATTCTTCACCGCGCCGCCGACCTCGACGCCGACGATGTCGGTGGAGGTATAGGCGCGGAAGTTGTCCGCTGACAGATCCTGCGCCAGTGCGGTCGCGAAGGCCGCATCGGCCGCGGCGATGGTCATCGCGCTCGGCAGCCCCGCACCGACCTCTCGGGCGAACGTCGGGCCGGACAGCACCGCCACGGAGCGGCCGGCACCGAGCACCTCGCGAGCGACCTGGTGCGGCAGCAATCCGGACGGCAGCTCGAAGCCCTTGGTGGCCCAGGCGAGTCGCGTCGAGGGCGCGAGCAGCGGAGCGATCTGCACCAGCAGAGCGCGCAGCGCGTGGCTCGGGACGGCAATCAGGACATCCGCTGCGCCGCCGACTGCCGCTGCCAGATCGGCCTCGATGGAGAGCGTCGCGGGAAATGAGCCCGAGGGCAGGTAGCGTTCGTTACAGCGCGCTTCGGCCATGCGCGCGAGCTGCGCGCGGTCCCGGCCCCAGAGCCGGGTCGCGCGGCCGCTGCGGGCGAATTGAATCGCCAGCGCGGTTCCCCAGGACCCCGCGCCCAACACGGCCACCGGCCGGTGATCACCGGATGCGGCGTTCATGATCGGGCGCGGGCGGGGGGCTCAGTTGGCCTGCTGGTTGGCCGGCATCCCCTGCGGGTTCTGGTTCGCCGCGTACAGCGCGTCGACGTTCACCGGCGGGAGCAGC
>JAPTUI010000017.1 GCA_028067895.1 Pseudomonadota bacterium
CCGCCGACGCTTCCCGCGTCGCATCAGCGCCTGCGTCTGCAGCCCCCATCCGGATACCCTCCGACGCGCATCGCGCAAGTGTTTGCCTCGACCCGTGCGCGCAACGCGCACCCATGCGGCTTCCTCGTGCATGGGGGCCGCGACCCCGGCGTGGGCACCACGAACCCTTGCTCAGCCGCATGATGTCGCTCAGCCCGTTCGCGCTGCAATATACGCATTCTTACTCGGCGTTGCGACAGCGGAACCCCGGCACCGTCCGGGCGTGTCATCTCTTTCGCCCCGGAGCTTGCTCCAGCTCGCTCGCGCCCGCCCGCACGCCGCGACAGACACTGGATCGGCATAGCTCATCGCCGGCAACACGATGCGCGCGACGCTCCAACGGTATTCGACGCGCTCTTCGATTCCACCCAGTTCCGGGATGGCCGGGCGAAGGATCCCGAGCAACGGGTCGGCAGTCCGATCGTCAACCCGGTGAGCATGGGATCACCCACGCCTCACCTGGCCAAGCAGCTTCGCAGCATCCCCGGCCACCCTGAAGCATTCGCCAAGGTTTTCCCCAGCGAACGCGATCCCGTCACGCGCACCAACATCGAGAAGGCGATCGCCGTATTCGAGGCGACTCTCATCCCGCCCCACGCTCCCTTTGATCGCTTCGTCGAAGGGCGCGCCGTCCGAAGCGCGGCCCGGCGCCACTGACCGTTTTGGGCCGGCGTACGCCCCGGCTGATCGGCGCTCGGACCGTGCCGGGCCGGGATCGCGCACATGCGGCCGCGCAGATCCGGCAAGCCGCGCTCGACGCGAGATCCCGGAGATCCCGTTCGAGGGACGTTCGGACGGACGCGTCGAACCGGTAGCCCGGTCCCGCGGGCATCGATAGCGTGACTGCCGTGGTCAATCAGTCTTTTGACGGCATGACGGATCAAGCCCGCTTTGGAGAAACGAAACCCGAAACGCCCCGCCGGTGGGTACAATCTCGACACCGCGCGTGCCGACAGATTCGCTTGCCCCTACTATCGCCCATTGAACGTGCCCACCCGGAAATCCGCGCCCCACAAGTGGCGGTTCCCCAGCCGCATCCGCCCGAACACCTTCACCTGGAGGTCCTCGCCCACGGCAGTGGCACGGGTCAAAGGGGCGGTTGCCGAGATAACCGCCGTCTCCCGCAAAGACCGGGCGAGCGCAGCTGAAGGGGCCATACGTCTGATCGAACGGCTCTCTCCAGCTCTGGAGCACGTGAACAGCTCGTCCGGCGCGCTTGGCTCGGCCGTCAATCGTGCGATCGAGACTCTCGCGCCGATCATCAGCGCGGCAGATGTGCCCATTGCGGTGCGGGAAGAATGGCTCGAGAGGCTCGACGCAGCCCTGGCTGCCGATGACGTGCCCTACATCGAGAGCCTGGCCGACTACTGGGGGGAATTGTGCGTGACACCGCAGCTGGCGAGCACGTGGGCCGACCGGATGGTCGACATCACGCGCATGGCGCTCTCTCCCGATAAGAACCTGCGTGGCCACTACTACGGGACGAGCGCGTGTCTGAGCGCGCTGTTGCGCGCGGGCCGCTATCAGGAGATCCATTCGTTGCTCGCTCATACCGATTTCTGGTCCTACAAACTCTATGCCGTGAAAGCCCTGGCGGGCGACGGCAAGCCGGATGAGGCGATTGCGCTCGCCGAGTCTCTTCGCGGGCCAAGGACGCCCGATCGGCACGTCGACCTCGTGTGCGAGCAGATACTGTTGGATGCAGGCAGAATCGACGAGGCGTATCGCCGCTTCGCCCTGACCTCGCACCAGAGCGGGACCTATCTTGCGACTTTCCGGGCAGTCGCGCAGGCCTACCCGTCCGTGGCTGGTGAACAGATCCTGCGGGATCTCATCCGGCAATCGCCTGGCGAAGAAGGCAAATGGTTCGCCGCCGCCAAGGAACTGGGCCTTTACGATCTTGCACTGCAGCTGGTTCAGGATTCCCCCTGCGATCCGAAGACGCTGGCGCGCGCCGCCCGCGACCACACAGAACGGGATCCGGAATTCGCGGTGGGCGCAGCCCTTGCGGCCCTGCGGTGGCTTACACTCGGGTATGGATATGAGATCACGGCGCTCGAAGTCTGGACCGCCTATCACGCCGCACGCAAAGCCGCGGAAACTCTCGGACAAGCCACTGAAATCCAGACGATGATCCGCGGACTCCTCGCCTCCGCGCAGCCGGACACGTTCGTCCGCCAGGTACTCGGCCGCGAATTGGAGTTGATATGAACGAGCAGAATGCCAAGGGCCCCATCGCCCGCCGGGTCCTCGAAACGCTGCGGCGGCAGATGCGCCTGAAAATTACCGATCTCGCAGCCTTCCGCGCTGGGCAGGAATACGCCGCGGCGCTGCAGAAGACCGTCACCTCGAGCGAGGAACTCGCCGAAGCACACCCAGCGCACGCAGTCTATATCCACGCCCAGAATCAGATGTCGGTGATGGCGGAGCAGCTTCTCCAGATGCCGGAATTGAAGTCCTTCGCGAAACAGATCGGCATCGCCGAAGACGCCTACATGCCGTCTTGGCCGCCGATGAGCCCGATCTCGACATCTTATTTCATGTGCTGGTCGACATTCGATCTGCACATTGGCGCCCGCCGCGAGACGGTCGGTACCATCACAATCGCTGTCGCCAAGGAGTGCGGTAGTCACCCGAGTCTCGTTGCCCTCATGCAGCGCTTACAAGACTCCCGGATGGGGATCTATCGGGTCGAAGGGCAAGACGGAATGCAGGTGCAACTGCGAGATCTCGCCACCGGCAATGCGCTCCAGGCGGTGTGCGCATCAGGCTATGCAGGCCGAGCCGGGGAACTCTGGTATGCGCGCGTACTGCCCCCGCCCTTGCCGGACACCGAACATGTGGTGATGACCTCACCTTACGTTCTCATTGCGCCCGACTTGAAAGGCTGGCTCGCCTATCTCGACCGCACTGCCGCGGCGGCTGCGCACGCACCCCGAGCGGACATCCTGGAACAACACTTGAAATGGGGACCAGCGCCGCGATACTGGCCGGAATTCATCTTCGAAGCCTATTCACGTCATCAACCCGGAGCGATCTTTCTGTACGGTCTTCCGGACATTGCGGAAACCCGCCCACACTCAAGCAGGTTTCGTCCGCCGGGATAGTGTCTCGAGGCCGGCGACTATCCCACCGAGGCGAAAGCGCGAGCTTGCCAGGGCGCGGGGAGAGCGCTCCGATCTCGAGGGATTGAAGCGCACTCTCGCGCAGACGGCTTGGGCGCCGGCTCGAAATTCGAGGGCACGTGAACTCAACCCGGACGAACCACGGCTCGTATCAACGGTCACCGGTAGAATGCCGCCCGGAACAATCATTGCAATACATCGATGCCGGGCAGGGTCCTACCCCGGCATCGAGCGAGGAACAGACGATGCGTAATCACCTCAAATCGGGCATCGCCTGGACGGCGGCGGTACTGCTGTCCCTGGCGCTCCCGCTCGCCGCACGGGGCCAGACGGCGACGGCACGTGCGCAGATGCGCGCTCTGCAGCAGACCAATTGGATACCCGAAGGCAGCGCGCACCCGCGTCACGTCATCTATGTGTTCATGGATGCCAACTGCCCGTACTGCCACGCGCTGTGGCTTGCGCTGAAGCCGTACTACCGATCGGGCCTGCAGGTGCGGGAAATCCTGGTCGGGATCATCTCGGCGAGCAGCCCTGGGAAAGCGGCCGCCATCTTCGACGCCGCCGATCCGGCCGCGGCGTTGCGCATGAACGAGGCCCGCTGGGGGCGCGGGGTGAATCGGGGCGGCGGCATCGCGCCCGTCGCGCATCCGAGCGCGACGGACATGCGCGAACTCGCTCACAACGAGGCGCTCATGCAGGCATTCGGTTTTGAGGGAACGCCGGGCCTGGTCCTCG
>JAPTUI010000121.1 GCA_028067895.1 Pseudomonadota bacterium
GCGCTGCGATGCCGTAGATCGAGGCATCAACCATCCTGCCGCTGGTCGCCGACCCTGCGGCGACGCCGGCCCACACCGCCACCACAAACGGCCAAAGTCGCATCAGCCAGCCGTACCCGTCCGTTCGCGCGGCCGCCTTGCGAACCCACCCGAAGCGAGCCGGGACCGCCCGGACAGGCGGCAAGTCAGTGAAGTTGGGTATCATCATGCCAACAGTCAACGGTGAACTTCTCCGGCGCGCCCCGGAGCGTACCGAGACTTGAGCACATTTCACGTCGACTGGACGTGACGTGTCAAGCTTACGACGAGAGTCGTAACGCTCGCCGGTTCGATGGTTGGCCGTGGCGATCGAGAATTACGCACTGGCTACGCACAGAAGCGCACGCGACCCAGAAAAATACGCTATTTGTGGCGGTCACCCTCTCCGCCAGTTCAGTGTTTTCGGGTGTCGCGTGCTGAAGCGAAATCTAATAAAAACAATAAGATGTGAACGTCATGCGCCACTGCGCGACATCCTGCTCTATTGGTGAATCCTTCCCTCTGACGGTATGCGGGGTCTGCCCATCGGACCCCCGCAACGCCTCCGCGGGAGCCCCCGCCAGTGCCCGCCGAGAAGCTCACCGAGCGCGCGATCCGCGCGCTCAGACCCGGCCCGAAGCCCTATAAGCCTATAAGCGCTTCGACGGTCGGGGCCTGTACCTCGGGCGCCGGCTGCAAGCTCTGGCGGCTGCAATATCGCGCCGTGCGCTCAAGAGACGGGAGGCGGGTCCAGCAGGTGCTGGCCCTGGGCCGCTATGGGAGCCTCGCGGACGAGGTGACGCTCGAGCTAGCTCCGTGCGCTGGCCGAGGAGTGGGCCGAAAAGCAGCGCTGGGAGCCGCGCGCGGCACGGCGGGAGCGGCAGATCTTGGCGCACTGGCTGCCGGCGCTCGGGAGTATTCCCGCCTCGAGCCTTCTGCCTGCCGCTATCAGGTCGGTACTTCTCGTGATCGAGGCGAGTGGGCGCGGCGACACCGCACATCGGGTGCGAGCGCAGATGGGGCGTGTGCCTCGCTACGGCGTGGTGCGCGGCGTCTGCGAGGGGGACGTGGCCGCGGACCTTCGCGGATTGCTCGCGCCGGTGCACGCCGAGCAGTACGCAACGCTCACCAAGCCCGAAGAGATCGGCGAGCTGATGCGGGCCATCGATGGATATCGCGGCGATCCGTCCACGGTGTATGCGCTGAAGATTCCGCCCTTGGTGTTTGTTCGTCCCGGGGAGCTGCATAACGCCCGGCGGGGCGAGTTTGATCTGGGCGGCAGCGTCGATGCGGGGGCGGGCGGATCGCAGGGATTGGCGCGGCCCGCAGGGCCGCTGTGGCGCATTCCGGGTGAGCGCATGAAGATGCGCCGCAAGAACCCCGGCGAGCACCTCGTGTCGCTGTCGCGGCAGGTTGTGACGTTGCTCACAGATCTGCAAGCAATCACAGGCGGCAATCCCAACGGCTTGCTGTTTCCCGGATTGGTTGCGGGCAAGCCGATCTCAGACCAAACACCCGGGCAGGCGCTCAGACGCTTGGGCTACGGGCCGGATCACATTCTGCCGCACGGCTTCAGAACCATGGCCAGCACGCAGCTGAACGAGCAGGGTTTTGCGCCGGATTTGATCGAGTTGCAGTTGGCGCATGTGGATTCGAGTGTGAGAGGCGTTTACAGCCGCGCAACCCGCCTGCAGGAACAACGGGAGATGATGCAGTGGTGGGCGAGTCGGCTGGATGCTTTGCGCGTAAGTGAGGTTGCAGCACGCGACGTCGCGTGACAGAGATCCCCCATGCTTGAGTCGCAGTGAAGTTCCTGGACGAATCCACCTTGCGCCGAGTGCGGGGATACGCGGAGTTCTCGCGGGGCTTCGAGGCATCGGTCCCCGCAACGTAGCGCGTTGCGTTGGAACATCTAATCGACAGTTTGTACGGTTTGCGGAGATTCTTCGACTGTCACGCGTAAGTTGGAAAGAAAGTGACGCTCGTGTGTGAAAAGGGGGGAAAGCGTCCCACCGGGTACTGGTCTAGACTGGGCGGATGGATGCTGATAAGGCGGACGCCCCCGGAGCGGACGACGAACGCATCCATCTGGTGACCGTCGAGTGGTCCCCCGGGAAGTGGTCCGGGGTGCCCGGCAAGTATTCGCGCGAGCACGTATGGCGTTTTGCGGGGAAGCTGAACCTGAAGGTCACGGACGCGCTGGCGCCGATGGCATACCGGCATGCGGTGCGGCTGGATCCGCTGAAGTCCTTCGTGGCGACGGTCGCGAGTGCGCACATGCTGGCGTGGCTGCGCGCGGCATTCAGCCACGGTGTCGAGGTGGAGAGGTACCTCGATGGTGCGGAAGGCGTGCTGAGCATCCTGCCGGACCGGCGCAGCTGGGTGAGCGACGCTGCCCAGCCACAGGCAAACTGCCGTCCCACCTCGCGCGGCCGAATTTCGGCGTGGGGTGCCAGGTCGCCGGCAATGACAATGTGATGAAGTGTGGCCAACGACCCTGCGCAACCTCGCAGTCAATCAAGCCGCGCATCATCACGTGAAGCCCGGCGCGGCGTTGTCGAGGCTGGCGCGCGACCTTCGCCGGTGGGATGGCCTCGCCGGTCTCGGTATCGACCACCGGAGTCTCATCCATCAGTCGCTACGGTGCTAGATGAATCGCGCCAGCCGGTCGCTCGTTGCGAACGTTCCCGTGGCGCCGCCACGGGTGGAAAATCCGGCCACGGGCAAAGCATCAGTCGCCGCGCAGCTCGGGGGCGCCTTGCATCAATGGCGCAACCCGAGCGTGCTCGGCTTAGCGCGGCAATCCCGAGTCGACGGTCCCATGGACTCCGGATCACAAGTGATTAGGCGATGAATGCTGCTGTCCAGGGAACATGAATCTCAACGGAAGCGTCGTGACTACGGTGTGTCCGGTGGTGTTGTGGTATCGGAGCGTCTGGGCCACACGCAAGGCGGCATTTCCGAAACCAGCCTGCGCAGGAACCACCTTGATCAGCCGCACGTGAGTCGCGTGGCCGTGGGAATCAACTGTGACCTTAATGTACGCCCAGCCTGACGTCCGTGTGCGGACCGCGTGGACGGGGTACGCGCCTCGAATGAGTTTCAGGTTCGCCACCGATGCGGGCACTCCTAGACTTGAGTGAGTTGCCGCTACGTGCGTCGACGCTTCTGCGGCATGTGCGCGGTATGCTGGCTGAAACTGCAGGAGCGCGCAAAGCACTAGCGCTGGTGCCGCCGCGGCCGCTGCGAGGAGAGAGCGGGAGCGCTGCGGTGGCGCAGAGGGCGGGTCAGTGCCAACGATGCGTTCGATGCGTCTCGAGATGTTTGAGCGCACAATGGCGGCCGCAACGGGACTGGGTACGGCTGCGCGGGCGGCGAACTCGAGAAGCGTTTCCGCGTAGCGTGGACCATCGCCAATGGCATGCACGGCGGCGGCGTCGCTTGTCTCTTCGGCGAGGGTGGTCAGACGTCCAGCCAGCCACCAAGAAAGCGGGTTGAACCACGCAACGCACACATAGAGCCGGGCGACCCAGATGCGGTAACAGTCGAATCCAAGGACGTGGGCGCGCTCGTGCGCAATAACCGCGGCACGTTGATCGGCGTCCCAATCTGCGAAACTCGTGGGCAGCAGTATTGTGCGGCCAAACGTCGCCGGACTCGCAATTGCTGGTGAACTACGCACATCTAGTTGCTGCGTCCAGTCAGCACGTACCCGGCAAGCGCGATGTCTGATCCACGCCATGCGCGAGAACGACCCGGCGTAGCGCAGCGCAAATAGTGCGACGCCAAGAACGTAGAGCGCCCAAAGGAATGGCACTGATGTGTGTCTCACGGCAACGCCAGGGGAAGCGGCCATCGGGCGGAGAATC
>JAPTUI010000280.1 GCA_028067895.1 Pseudomonadota bacterium
TGCACTGAAG
Organism: Pseudomonadota bacterium; assembly: GCA_028067895.1. Taxonomy (GTDB): domain Bacteria; phylum Pseudomonadota; class Gammaproteobacteria; order Steroidobacterales; family Steroidobacteraceae; genus 13-2-20CM-66-19. The sequence goes on from JAPTUI010000280.1 coordinate 11, forward strand.
CAGCGCGCAGCAAGGCGCAACCGTAGCGCCGAGCAGGAGCATCGGGAGATCTTGAAGACAGCACTCCAGGGACCCCGGCGCAAGGCTCTGGCAGACGTGCTCGCCGGTATGCCCAATGTCGGCGAAGACGAGGATTTCGCTCGCCACCAGGTGGATCGCAGAAACTGATATGTACCTAGTGGATACGGACGTGATCAGCGAGGCGCGCAAAGGGGAGAAGAGCAACCCCGGCGTCCGTGAGTTCTTTGAGCATGCCAGAGTCGAAGCTACGGAGCTCTATCTGTCGGTCGTCACCATTGGCGAGCTGCGCCATGGTGTCGAACGAATCCGTTATCGGGGGGATAGGCCACAGGCGCAAAAACTGGAGCGGTGGCTTCTTCAACTTACCACCGTATACGAGGATCGAATCCTGGCCCTGGATGAGGAGACCGCCCATGTGTGGGGTAGGCTTCGTGTACCGAATGCCGAGAACCCTCTGGACAAGCAAATTGCGGCGACGGCACTGATTCACGATCTTGTCGTCGTCTCTCGAAACGTCGACCACTTCGCACCCACAGGCGTACGAGTTCTCAACCCGTTCGTGTAACGCCCATCCTCGATGCGGCGGTCAAACAGCGGCCCGGCGGAGCACACAACGAATCGGGGCTATCGGCCAGAAGCGGTCATTGGCAATCCGCGGGAATTGCTTCCTAGTAAACTACTCCGAGAATCCCAATACATGCTCCGCACGCCGCGGGTCACTACCCTGAATTGCCGCGTTCGCGCAGTCATGCACAAGCGGGATTGCATTGCTGGTCGTTCTGCCCGACCGCGAATCGGAACCAGCGACCGGTGGCTCAGGGTCGATATCAGCCCGTTAACTTCGCGCGGTCGCTCCGGCGGCTGGCGCACTACAAGGATGGTGACTCGGGTAGGGCCACAAGGGGCGGCAGGCGCAAAGGAAGAACCGGTCGCTTCCGTGGGAGCCCGAAGAACCGTGTGTCCGGTGACCTGCGATCGGTGCGTTCGAGCAGCGCCTTGGCGGGAGAGTGCCAGATACCGACGGCAGCTGCCGTCCGGCAGTCAGCGGAGGCCAGCGAACGTCAGCGCAAGGAGGTGGGCACGCCCGAGGTCGGAGTCGAAGTTTCTGCACAAGTGCTTGAAAGTACTGCGCTTCGCCTGACCACGGAGAAGAAGTACCCCCAGTCATACCCCCACGGCCCTGGGGGTACACTGCGCTTCTCGCCCCGTTGCCGGAGCGGCGCGTGATCGTGCCCCCCGGGCGGGCGAATGGGCGAATTGCCGCCGAGGATCCATTTTCGCTGACCTGCATCCCCGCTGCTGAGGCGCTCCCGGTCGCGGCGGGCTAGGTGAGAACCAATTCGACGTGACGACCGAGCACAGACAGGGCTTCCTCGATCCTCGGGAGCTTCGTTGGGTGATGCGGGTCGAGAATGCGCCGCGCTTCTTTCTCGTCGACTTTCATGCGGCGCGCGAGCTCGGAGTTGCTGATGCCGGCCTGCTGAACGGCGAGATACACGGCGGCCTTCAGCGCCATCGACGGTGGCACACTCACCATACGCTCGCCACGCTTGGCATGCGAGGGCGCGGGGATCGCCTCTCCGTCGTCAATGCGGGCAGCGATGGCTTCCTCCAGAGCATCCGCCGCCTCCGCGAGGGCGTCATCGACCGTTTCGCCCTGCGTGATTGCTTCCGGCAGGTCGCGGCACGTCACCACATATCCACCAGCGCCTTTTTCCGCAGTCAACTTCACTGCATACGTAAACTGCCGTGCGTTCATAGTTCCTCTTTCTCGATACCGAGCTGCTTGCACATGGCATGCAGCGTTCCAGTCTTCAACTCGTCCTTCGGATTGCGAACAACGGTCCGCCGATCACCGAAATAAAGCGTCACATGGCTTCCTTTGCCGCGCTTCTCGTCCACACGCGAGGCGAGCCGGCGCTCCTTGGCAATTGCCTGAACCCTCCGGATGAATTCATTCCCCCGCACAGCGCCAGTATCGGACATTTATGTCCGATCTGCAACAGAGCAGCGCTGCCCGTCCGCATCCGGCATCGTTGGCCCTACGCCTTCGAGGCCCATTCTTCGGCCCTGATCTTCTTCCCCGGAACTTGTGCCGGTCTTCCCGCGGTCACGGCGCGCACGATGGATGGCAGGAGCCAGTTGCACGACTCCGTACACGTGCAGTGGCAGTAGCTGTTGTGCAGGGTGGCTGCCCGGAGTTTCGCGATCCTGGGTGACGGGCCGCTCGGGGCGACGCTGGACCGAAAGCGCAGGCGCGGCCTCGGGCTGCAGGCCGGCAGGTTCCGACCAAGCCGTCCTGCCGGCATAATGTCTGGTTACCGAAGAGCTGTCATTGCGTTGGCGTAACGCAGGAACGGATCGAGCCCTGCCCGTCAGCCTCTGGCCCAGGAGCGGAAGCACCAGCCCGTCGGTACTGAGGACCAGACAGGTGGGGCCTGGCCGATCATGTGCCTGCCGCGCAGGTCCTCCGTGCCAGAGGTCCAGCCGTAGCGGACTGCTTGACTCAAGTGTCAATATATGTAGACGTTCAGCATGCCGCGCGTTGCCAATACCTCTCCGCAGACGCGATCGTTGCTGGGGGCTCTGGCGGCGAAGCCGCAATCCTGGCGGCATGGGTATGAGCTGTCCAAGCTGACCGGACTGAAGTCCGGGACGCTTTACCCCCTCCTGATGCGCCTTGAGACACAGGGGATGCTGGCGTCCCGGTGGGGAGCGCCGCGCGGACCAGGACGCCCACCAAGGCATATGTATCGACTCACGCGGGCGGGACTGGCATTGGCGCGAGAGCGCGAAGCGGTGCGGACCGCTGCCGCCCCGGCGGGCAGATTGGCGGAAACACCCGTATGAACGCGTCCTTTTACCGCCGATGGACCGATCGGCTGGCGCGCTGTGCAGCCTGCCTCCTGCCGGCGGACCGGGCTTCGTGGGGCGAGGCCATAAAGTCCGAGGTGGACCACATCGACGATCACCGCGCAGCTCTGCGGTGGGCCGTGGGGGCGCTCTGGGCCGCCGGCACGGAGCGAATAGGCGCTCTGCTCAACACCCGCATGGCCGCCTGGGCGTTGGCATTGTTCGCATTGTGGCAGGCGCTGGCCGTGTTCTTCGCGCCAGTATTGATCATCGCGTACCGCTTGCGCTGGCTGGGGATTGACGACTTCCTGGGCGGCCGGCTTCCCCCTGTGTGCCAATGTGACGTGGAACACCTGCCTTCTGGAATTTACAGTCCGAGGTAGTATCACTCATGGCAGCAACACTGGATTCTTCGATGAACCCCGATCCGTCGACTTCGAGCCCGGCCATCCCGTCAGGAGCCCGTAGGGCGAGTGACGGGATGGCCGGGGCCACGGCGCGGCCCGACCCGGAGGTTGTGGCGACCGCCCGGCGGCGGCAGTTTTCCGTCGGCCAGAAGCGCGCGCTTCTGGCCGAGGCGGACCGCTGCAAGGCGGCCGGCACGCTGGGGGTATTCCTGCGCAGCGAGCGCATCTATTCCTCGATGCTCTCGAGCTGGCGCCGGCAGGTGGAGGCGGCCGATCGGGTGACGCTGGCCCCGAAGAAGCGCGGTCCGAAGCCCGACCCGTCAACCCGGCAGATCGAGCATCTGAATCGCGATATCGTGCGTCTGCGCCGCAAGCTCGAGCGGGCGGAACTGATCATCGAGGCCCAAAAAAAACTATGCGTAGCTCTGGGCCTGCCGACAGCGGACGACAGGAGCGAAGAGCAATGATGCTCGCTGTCGCCGATCTCGCCCCGCATGTGGGGGTCAAAACGGCCTGCCAGGCATTTGGGCTGAATCGTGGGTTCGTGTACCGCGATCGAGCCCGAGAGCGCCTCATCGGCCCGCGGCGC
>JAPTUI010000051.1 GCA_028067895.1 Pseudomonadota bacterium
CCTACCGCTGGCCCGGCAACATCCGCCAGCTGCGCAACGTGCTGCGCGGCATGATCGCGATGCGTTCGAACAACCAGCTCGATGCGGGCTGCCTACCGGCCGAATACGGCGCCGGAGAGGTGCATACCGAGGAGCCGCTGTGCGCCGAGGCGCAGCGCCTCAATCCCCTGGAGCGCGCTGAGCGCAACGCGCTCCTGCACGAAATCGAACTGCATCAGGGCAACCTCAGCCGCGTCGCACAGTCCCTCGGCATCGGCCGCAATACCCTCTACCGCAATCTTCGCCGCCTGCACATCAGCCTGCCGGTGCGGCGCTGAGGCGTGCGGACTGCGCCGCACCCCCTGCACGCCAGGTCTGCGGCGCGATGCCGTGGCGCTTCATCTTGCGGTACAGCGTATTGCGACTTACGCCGAGCGCGGCAGCGGCCCGGCTCATGTTGCCCCGGTTGACGTCGATCACGCGCAGCAAGGCCGCCCGCTCCGCGCTGCGCAGCAGACCCGGACAACGGGCCGGTGCCAGTGCGCTCTGCGCGCCGCGCGCCGCGACGATCTGCACTGGCAGATCGCACTGGCGCACCACGCCACCGTCGCAAATGGCCACCGCGGTACGGATGACATTGCGCAGCTCACGGATATTGCCCGGCCAGGGATAGGCGAGCAGGCTGGCGAGCGCGTCGGGTTCGATCCGCCCCGCATCGAACCGCCACTGCGCCGGGAGCGCTGCGAGGATCACCCGCTCCTTGTCGGTGCGCTCGGTGAGCGCCGGCAGCTCGAGCGTCAGGCCGTTCAGCCGGTAATATAGGTCCTCGCGGAACGCCCCGCGGCGGATCATCTCGCGCAGATTGCGGTGTGACGCGGCGAGCACGTGCAGCTCCACCTCACACGCACTGTCGCTGCCGAGGGGCAGGATCTGGTGCTCCTCGAGGACTCGCAACAACCGGCTCTGCAACGATTGCGGCATGTCACCGATTTCATCCAGAAACAGCGTGCCGCCGGAGGACTGGGCAATGCGCCCGCGCAACCCCTCGCGCCGCGCCCCGGTGAACGCTCCGGACCGATAGCCGAAAAGCTCACTCTCGATGAGCGCCTCGGGTATCGCGGCGCAGTTGACCGCTACAAAGGGCCGGGTCGCGCGGCGGCTCGCCCGATGGATGGCGCGCGCAAACGCTTCCTTTCCCGACCCGGTCGGCCCCTGGATCAGGACCGGGATGTCCGTATCGGCGATCCGGTAGGCGCAGCGCACGTTGTGCAGCATGAGCGGGTCGTCGCCGGCGAGCTCCTCGAGGCTGAGCTCGGCACCGCCGGCCGCAGAGTCGACGAGGACGCATTCGACGGACACGCCCCCGACGATCGGCTCACGGAATTCGTCTGTTGTGCCGATCATACGCTCGCCCCCTGCGCCACCGCGGCGCTGCCTCATGTGCGTCATGTCCCAGCGTGACAGTGTCACTGATTGAAACACTGGCGGGTCGTAAGACCCCTCATCGCCGCGCTAGTGTGCGCGCCGCCGCGCGCGATCGGTCCGTCCATGCGTGCGCCCTGCGCATTCGGCGACGCCAGTTGTTCCGTAAGCGTGACACTGTGTACCGCTCACCGCTGCCCAGCGTCGGCCCGGTGAGCGCTTGTGCCGATTGGGCGTGTCCAGTGCGCAACGGACCAGCTGCCACGGCGCAATGGCACGGCAATTGCTCTGCACGAGAGTCACTCAAACGTACAACGCAGGGGGCTCTGCAATGAGATTTCGCAACGCGAACGTCCTCGCCGCCGTCCTGTGCGCCGCACTCAGCGCACCGGCCGCGCACGCCATCAGCGTCAAGGCCGGAAAATGGAAATTGTCGTTTAACGGCAACGTCAACGCACACTACATCTATTCGCAGTGCGAAAAGCACCCGAGCGTGGTGGCCGGGGGCTTGGCCTGTGTGGCGAACAACGGGTCCTCCTCGGTCTCGAACGGTCTGCTGCCGGCGGCCCTGACGGTCAGCGGCTCGACCGTCCAGGACGGCTACCACATCGGCTTCACCTTCGGGCTCTATCCGGGCATCAGCACCAACGACGGAGGCAGCCCGAATCTGCAGGTCGGCAGTTCAAATTTCGGCCACACCGCACTCGGCACGGCCGGCCTCGATGTCCGCCAGGCGTTCCTCACGGTCGGCAACAAGCACTTCGGCACCATCATGGCCGGCCGCAACATCGGACTGTTCGCCTCGGATGCAATCCTCAACGACATGACCCTGCTCGGCGTCGGGGCGGGCAACGGCAATTACGCCGCACCCGCCAATACCTCGCTCGGCTCGATCGGTCTTGGCTACATCTATACCGACTGGCTGGCGCAGATTGACTACACCACTGCGACAGTGCACGGGGCGAACGTGACGGTCGGCATCTTCGATCCTCTGAACACGCTCGGGCAGGTCCCGGCAAATCACTCCACGCCCGGCTTGCAGGCCAAAGCGACCTACACACTCGGCAATCTCTATCTTTCCGCGAGCGGATTGTACCAGCGCCAGGCGATCGCCTGCTCCGATCCCTCGCTGAACGCCACCGCGTGCGGGATCGGCGCGAACAATCTGCACTACAGCAGCACCGCGTTCGATATTGGCGGGAAATACACCGCCGGACCGTTCCAGGTCATGAGCTGGTACTACCGCGGCAAGGGCGTCGGCACGACGGGCCTGTTCGTCAACTCGAACGACTCGCTCGGCCACCCGAGAGCCTCCGAGGGGTTCATCGCTCAACTGACCTATACGTACGGCAAGACCAAGTACGGCATCAACTACGGAGAAAGCAAACTCGACCCAACCGCACTCGATCGGGCCAACGGCACGCTCGTCGAGATGAACAACAAATGGACCGCCGGGATCTACCACCACCTGACGCATAACCTGCTGCTGGTCGGAGAGTTCAGCCGGCTCCAGTCGACCAATGACTTGGGCGAGAAGAACGCGAGCTGGAACATCAATGCCGGGCTGTTCCTGAGCTTCTGACCGGCCGGTCACTCACCGCCAGTGCTCCGCTTCCGGACCACTGGTGGTGCTTACCCCCTATTTTTCGCTGACCTCGGTACAATCGTTGCGGGCGCACGGTACGGTGTACTTCCGGCGGCGCCCGCGTGGATCCCCGGACTCTGCCAGCGGAACGACACGAGCAGCCATGTCCTCAACACGCAGCTTGTCTCTCAGGCCCGGCCAGCGCCGGCCCGCAACACGCACCCTCTGGCTCACCGCGACCGCTGCAGCGGCATGGGCGGCGAGCGGCCTGGCGGCCCGCGCCGCACCGGCGCAGCGTCTCAACGACATCGTGGTGACGGCCACCCGGATTGCGATGCCCGCCTTCGACGTGCCGGCCTCGATCAGCAGCATCTCGGGCGCGCAACTTCGCGATGACTCACTCGGCATCAACCTCGCCGAGGGTGTGCGCTCGGTCGCGGGCCTGCTGGTACGCAATCAGTACGACTACGCGCAGGATCAGCAGGTGTCGATTCGCGGAATCGGTGCCGGCTCGGCGTTCGGCGTGCGTGGCGTGCGGATTTATCAGGACGGGATCCCGCAGAGCGGTCCCGACGGTCAGGGCCAGGTCTCACAGTTCAATCTCGGCTCAGCGCAGCGCGTGGAGGTGCTCGAAGGGCCGTTCTCGGCGCTCTACGGCAACTCCTCCGGCGGTGTGATCCAGATATTCACTGCCTCCGGGAAGGCACCCGGCACGCTGCGCTTCGACCTCGGTTTCGGCAGCTTCGGTGCCGTGCGCGCCGGCATCGATGCCAGCGATGCGCTCGGCAAGCTGCGCTACAACTTCGACTTCACCCACTTCTCCTGGCAGGGCTTCAGGCCGCAGCAAAAGGCACGCAGCGAGTCCTTCAACGGCAAGGTGAAGATCGGA
>JAPTUI010000064.1 GCA_028067895.1 Pseudomonadota bacterium
GGCGCTCGGCCTGACGCTGCGCGAGAACCTAATCGGACTCGACACCGGGTGCGTCTGGGGCGGCGCACTCACCGCCTTCGACCTCGAGCGCGGCATCACCACCGCGGTGCCCTCGCGCGGTTACCAATCGATCGAGTCCTGAGGAGACCTGCCGTGAACGCGCTGAAGCCGCTGAACTTCCCGCAGTGGATCGAGGAGAACCGTCACCTGCTGAAGCCGCCCGTCGGCAACCGCCGTGTGTTCGAGGATGGGGATTTCATCATCATGGTGGTCGGCGGCCCCAACACCCGCCAGGACTATCACGTCGATCCGGGGCAGGAGCTCTTCTACCAGCTCGAGGGCGAAATGGTCCTGAAGACGATGCAGGCGGGCCGTGCGCTCGATGTGCCGATCCGCGCCGGGGAGATGCTGCTGCTGCCGGCACTCGTGCCACACTCCCCGCAGCGGCCGGCCGGCACGGTGGGCCTGGTCGTCGAGCGGCAGCGCCGCAGCGGCGAGCGCGACGGGTTCCAGTGGTACTGCCCGGGTTGCGCGGCGCTGCTGCACGAGACCTATATCGAACTCACCGACATCGAGGCGCAGCTACCACCGGTGTTCGAGCGCTTCTACGCCGATCGCGCCGCGCGCACCTGCAAGCGCTGCGGCACGGTGCTCGAGCGCTGAGCCGCATCCGCTCTCAGCTTCCGCGCCAGGATGCTTTTCCTTACACTCCCCCCGGCGGCCAACTCCGTCTGAGGCCTGGAGAGACTGATGTCACGCGCCCTCGGTGTGCGATTGCTGTTGACGCTAGTGGCATTGGGCTGCCTCAGCAGCTTCTTGATGGTGGGTTCCGGAGTGATTCCGAGCGGGCAGTACGCACTGACTCTGAAGCACCTGCGCGGCGATCTGTATCGCATCGAGCCGCAGCAAAAGGGGCTGCAGCCCTCCGGACTGCAGCCCAACGATCTAACCTCAAGCGCGCGCATGACGCCTGCGGTGCGGGCGCTGCTGTTCTTCAATGCACCCCGCGTGCCAGTCGGAACCCGCATCATGCTGCCGATTGCGCGCGCCGGGCAGTGGCGCGACGTCACTCTCACGGCCACGGCGGGCAACTGGACCGACACTGAGCTGATCGAAGCAATCCTGCTCTACGCGGTGATTGGCGTGACCGCACTGCTCACGCTGTGGCGCGGCAAGGATTGGAGCGCATGGGCATTGTCCGGATTCCTTTTGTTCGTGGTGGCGTTCCAGGCACTCAATGTACCCTTACCACCGTCGTGGGCATTGGCGACTCACGAAATCAGCGTCGCTCTTCGCTGTCTCCTGCTGTTGGCATTGTTCGTCTTTGCCGACACGCTCGCCGGCGCCTGCATGCCGGCCCGCCTGCGCACGGCGGCACGCATCGGCGTCGGGACGATTTTGCTCGCCCTGCTGACCGTCGCGGAACTGCAGGGCCTGTTGTTTGTAATCACCGGCAAGATCGCGCTGGCAAACAACCATGGGTCGACGTTTACCGCCATCGCCGCGAGCTTATCCATTCTTTCGCTTCTGCTGACGGTACTGGTGCTGATCGGCGGCTATCGTTGGGGTGCGCACCAGGATCGGTTGCGACTTCGCTGGGTACTCTGGTGCACCGCACTGCTCGGCTTCACCATGGTCGGTCCCGCCTTGAGCTCCCCCGCGCAACATCCCTATGTCGATAAGCTGGTCTACGTGCTGCAGTTGCTCGCGCTGATCGGCTATCTGTACGCAATTCTCCGCACCCGCGTGGTCGATGTCGGTTTCGTCGTCGATCGGGCGCTGGTCTACGGCGTACTCACTGCGTTGGTCTTCGGGACATTTTCCGTCCTGGAACAGTCTCTCCATGAATTTGCCATCAGCGACAAAGTCGGCTGGGCCGTGCAGGCGGTGGCGGCCCTTGTGCTGGCGCTGATCTTGAGTCCGCTGCACCGGCGCCTGGAGAACTGGATCGAACAGGCGTTCTTTCGCAATCAGCGCCTCGCGCTGCTCGCGCTGGAGCGCCTGGCACGCGAGTGCCCGTTCGTGGAGCGCGAGACACATCTGCTCGCAATGGCGGTCGAACGACTGCAGCCGCAATGTGCCGCGGTAGCCATCTACGAGCGCACCGGCAACGCCTACCGACGGCGTCACGCGCACGGCGGGCCGTGGCCCGAAGTACTCGACGCCGACGACCCGACATTCATCGCACTGCGCGCCACGCATGAGGCCGTGCCGCTCGCCGGACGCGCCTCCGGCCTCGGCTCCGAAGGCATTGCGCTGCCGATGACCGCCGCGCAGTCCGTGCTCGGCGCCCTGGTCTGCCGGCCGCGAGACGGGGAGCAGTTCGCCGCAGAGATTCGCGCCGCGCTCGCCAACGTGGCCCATCACCTGGGCATGGCCCTCATCGGACTGCGCCATCGCGAGCATGCCCGGCTGGTGGCCGATGTGGCCGCGGGCCGCATCGATGCCGATGCGGCCCGGCGCCGCGCCATCACGCTGCTGGAAGGAGAACTCCCGCAAATCGGCGCCGCGCCCTGACGGTGCGGGGACTCAGTCGAATGAGAACTCGAAGCGCTCGGGCCGTTGGCTGCCGGCCCGGACCCACGAAGCGTGGCGCGCATCGACGGTGAGAAACCACGTCTGACGCTGACGCACGCTGCCAACAAACGCTCTGAAGTCGAGTACCCCCGCGCATCCCCCGTGCTCTGGGTCCCGCACTGACGCGTAGCGGATGATCCGTACCTGCGCCTCACGAGCGCTGCGCGCGAGCTGCTGACAGGCGGCATAGTTGACCGGATCACACCACGCGGCGTGATCTCGCGAGAACGGCTCGCCGCGCAAGTCGATCGCGGTGCCCGCGGCCGTCGCCTGAAACAGCGTATGCGGCACCGCATCGAGCCGGCTGAGGCCGTGACTGTCGCGCACGAACCGCCAACGCCAGTAGCCGAGTTCCGCGCAGGCCGTGCGCGCCGCCTCGGCGCCGTACCAGACCCCCGGATCCTCCGCCGCGCGCAGGCGCGAGCCGTAGGCCGGCGGGGCATAGCGAAAAGGGGTGTAGAGCAGGTAGTCCATCGTCCGCGCCGCGGCCGGGCGCGGCGGCTTCGCCGCCTCGAGAATCCCCTCGAGCATCTCCTGCTCGGCCAGATCGTCGACCAGCGCCCGGGTCGCCGCCACGTGCTGCGCCTCGACGGCGCGCCACAGCGCGAGGCGCGTCGCGCGCGCCTCAGATCCGACCGCGCGCGCCGTCCAGGTAGCGCAGGACATCGAACAGTCCCTCGGCGTGCACGATCCGCTCGGCGGGTCGCGCCCCGAGTGCGTCGTTGTCCGAGTGCAGCCAGGCGCGCATCGTCTCGGTGCCGCCGCCCGTGATCGCCGCCAGCGAGCGGTACAGGCGCACGAAGGCTGCAGCGAGCTCCCAGGTCTTGCTGCCCTCGGCGAGGCGCCAGGAACCGGCGGCGAGCCGCGAGACCGTGGCGGGACTCACCCCGAGGACCTGCGCCAGATCGCGCTGGGGCAGATCGAGCTGTTCAGCGGCGCGGACGGTCGCCCGGGAGAGCACCGCCGCCGCCTGCGCATGTCGGGCAGCCTGAGCCATCGTCAACCTCTTGCTGCGGAAATTTTACGCCTGTTTTATTTCCGGGACAAAGGGCGCTGCGCGCCGACGCTCGCCCCGGGCGGCCCCGACTCGGGGATCCCGATCCGGTGGGTCGACTTCACTTCTTCCATCACGAAGTAGCTGTGGGTCTGCTGCACGCCGCGGATGCCGGCGATGGTCTCCCCGAGCAGCGTGCGATAGCGCTCCATGTCCTTGACGCGCACCTTGAGCAGGTAATCGAATCCCCCGGCGACCATGTGGCACTCCATGATCTCGTCCTGGGCGGCCACCATCT
>JAPTUI010000158.1 GCA_028067895.1 Pseudomonadota bacterium
CTGCTCGAGTTCGAGCAGCGCCAGATCGAGCTCGACGCGCTGCCGCCGCTGCCGGTGAAGATCATGATGAACGTCGGCAACCCGGACCGGGCGTTCAGCTTCGCCGGCACCCCGAACCGCGGCGTGGGCTTGGCGCGCCTGGAATTCATCATCAACCGCATGATCGGGGTGCATCCGCGCGCGCTGCTCGAGTACGAACAGCTCGATGCGGCGCTGAAAGAACAGGTGCGCGCGCAGATGGCCGGCTACGACGATCCGGTCGGCTTCTACGTCACGAAGCTCACCGAGGGCATTGCGCAGATCGCCGCCGCCTTCGCCCCGGAGCCGGTGATCGTGCGCCTCTCGGACTTCAAGTCGAACGAGTACGCCAATCTCATCGGCGGCCGCCGCTACGAGCCGCACGAGGAGAACCCGATGCTGGGCTTTCGCGGCGCGGCGCGCTACGTCGATGAGCGCTTCCGGCCGTGCTTCGAGCTCGAATGCCGCGCCATCAAGCGCGTGCGCGAGGCGATGGGCCTCACCAACGTGCAGGTCATGGTGCCCTTCGTGCGCAGCGTCGAAGAAGGGCGGCGGGTGACCGAGCTGCTCGCGGCGAACGGCCTGAGGCGCGGCGAGGGCGGCCTGAAGGTCGTGATGATGTGCGAGCTGCCGACCAACGCACTGCTCGCCGAGCAGTACCTGGAGCACTTCGATGGGATGTCGATCGGGTCGAACGACCTGACGCAGCTGACGCTCGGGCTGGATCGCGACTCGGCGATCGTTGCGCGCCAGTTCGATGAACGCGACGCGGCGGTGCGCCGCCTGATCGGCATGGCGATCAGCGCCTGCCGCGCGCAGGGCAAGTACATCGGGATCTGCGGTCAGGGCCCCTCGGACCACCCTGACCTCGCCCGCTGGCTGCTCGAGCAGGGCATCGAGAGCCTCTCGCTCAACCCCGACACGGTGGTCGAGACTTGGCTGTTCCTCGCCGGGGAGCGCCGCGGCTGAGCGAGCGGCGGCGTGCGCCTCAGAGCGGCTCGCCGCCGAAGGCCGGCCGGAACAGCTTGGCGCGGTAATGCGCCAGCTCCCGGATCGACTCGCGGATGTCGGCGAGCGCGAGGTGCGCGTCCTGCTTGGTCAGACCTTCCAGCGCACTCGGCGCCCAGCGGCGCGCCAGCTCCTTCAGGGTGCTGACGTCGAGGTTGCGGTAGTGGAAGTAGCGCTCGAGCTGCGGCATCAGCCGCGCCAGGAACCGGCGGTCCTGGCAGATGCTGTTGCCGCACATGGGTGAGACGCCCGGCGGCACCAGCGGCATCAGGAACGACAGCGTGCGCGCCTCGGCCTCGGCGGTCCCGACCCGGCTGGCGCGCACCCGCGCGAGCAGTCCGGAGCTGCCGTGCTGGCGCTGGTTCCACTCGTCCATCGCGCCGAGCACCGACTCGTCCTGGTGGATCGCGACCACCGGCCCCTCGGCGAGTACGTTGAGCGACTTGTCCGTGACGATCGTGGCGATCTCGATGATCGCATCGCGTTCGGGCACCAGGCCCGTCATCTCGAGATCGATCCAGATCAGGTGTTCATTACTCGGCATGTTCGGCTCGTACTGGGGGATAATCGGCGTCCGATGAGTGTAGCAACCTTCGAAGCACGCGTGATCGGCGCGTTCGGACGGCAGGTGCGGGTGCGCACCAGCGATGGGACGGAGTACCCGGCACGGCCACTGGGACGCGCACTCGGCATCGTCTGCGGCGATGAGGTGCGCTGCCGGCACGATGAGCGTCACGGCGAGGTCCACGTGCTCGAGGTACTGCCGCGGCGCACGGCGCTGTATCGGACCAATGCGCGCGGCCGTGCCGAGGCGGTCCTCGCCAATCTCACCCGATTGCTGGTGGTGATCGCCCCGCTGCCCGAGCCGGACCTGTTCGTCGCCGATCGGTACCTGGCGGCGGCCGCTTCGGCCGGCATCGAGCCGATCCTCATCGTGAACAAGGCGGACCTCGGCCTCGATGCGGCGCTCGGCGCGGCGCTCGACGGCTACCGCCAGGCGGACACCGCGTCCATCGAGGTCTCGGCGGTCACGGGTGCCGGAGAGGCCGATTTGCTCGCGGCCTGCCGCGGCCGCACCGCCGCCCTGGTCGGGCAGTCCGGGGTCGGCAAATCCTCCCTCGCCGCGCGGCTCGCCCCCGAGGAGCGCATCGAAGTCGGCGCCCTGGCGCGGGCCGCCGAGGGGCGCCACACCACCACCGCCTCACGGCTGTTCACATTGCCCGGCGGCGGTGAGCTCATCGATGCGCCCGGGGTGCGCGATTTCGCCCCGGCGATCGAATGCCTCGAGCCCCGCACGCTCGGCTTCGCCGAGCTCGCGCGGCTCGCCGGCGGATGCCGCTTTCTCGATTGCCAGCACCTGCGCGAACCGGACTGCGCGGTGCGCGCCGCCGTCGAGCAGGGCCAGATGGATCCGCGCCGCTACGAGAGCTATCGGCGGTTGCGCCGGCTGCAACAGACCCTGGGCACGGCCGAGGAGCGAGCGCGCCGCCGCGACGGCTGAGCGCTCAGACGCTCTGCCGGCCGCTCAGCGCGCGGGCGAGCGTCCCGCCGTCGACATACTCGATTTCCCCGCCGATCGGCACCCCGTGGGCGATGCGGCTCGCACTCAGGCCGCGCCGCAGGGCCAGCTCGGCGATGAAGTGCGCCGTCGCCTCCCCCTCCACCGTGGGATTGGTGGCCAGGATGAGCTCACGCACCGAGCCCTCATCGAGAATCGCCTCGAGCTCGCGCACGCCGAGCTGTTCCGGGCCGATGCCATCGAGCGGCGAGAGGTGCCCCATCAGCACGAAATAGCGCCCGCGGAAGCTCGCGGACTGCTCGATCGCGACGACGTCGGCGGCCGACTCCACCACGCACAGCAGCGCCGCCTCGCGCTGCGGCGCGGCGCAGATCGTGCACAGGTCCTCTTCGGCGAACATGCGGCAACGCTGGCAGCGGTGCACCGTGGCGAGCGCCGCCTCGAGTGACTGCGCCAGGCGCTGCGCACCGGAGCGCCCGTCCTGCAGCAGATGAAACGCCATGCGCTGGGCGCTCTTCGGACCGACGCCCGGCAGGGTGCGCAGCGCTTCGATCAGCTCGGCGAGTCGCGGCGGATGCTTCACGGCGGGATCAGAACGGCAGTTTCATTCCCGGCGGCAGCTGCAGTCCGGCAGTGACCGAGGACATCTTCTCCTGCACGCGCGCCTCGACCTTGTGCACCGCGTCGTTGATCGCCGCGGCGACCAGATCCTCGAGCATCTCCCGATCCTCGCCGATCACCGCCGGCTCGATCGCCACGGCGCGCACTTCGTGCTTGCCGGTCATCGTCACCTTCACCATGCCGCCACCGGCCTCGCCGATGATTTCCAGGTTGGCGATTTCGTCCTGCACCTTCTGCATGTTGGCCTGCATGGCCTGCGCCTGGCGCATCAGCTGATTGATATTGCCTCGCATGAGGTCGCTCCTCGATCGGTTGAGTGGAACCGGCAACCGCGCCGGCTCATTTCAGGGGACGAACGGTCTCGGGGAGCACCTCGGCGCCGAAGCGCTCGCGAAAGCCCTGTACCCCGGGATCGGACTCGAAGGACTGGCGGGCCGCTTCGATCTGCTCGCGCGCGGCGCGCTGGTTCGCCTCGGCGGGCGTCTCGCGGCGCTCGCTCACGGCGACGAACTCCAGCCGGACCGTCGCGCCGAAATGCCGCGAGAGCGCCTGGGCGAGCTTCTCCTCGAGCGAGGGGGTTCGCAGCGAGCGACTGCGCGGGTCGAGCGCGAGTTTCACCCGGGCACCCTCACGCCCGACGAGTACGCAATGATGGGCGAGCTGGCGGGCCGCACCCTGAAGATCGAGCGCGGCGAGCAGCG
>JAPTUI010000528.1 GCA_028067895.1 Pseudomonadota bacterium
TCCATGGGGGACTCCGATCGCGCCGCCACCTTCGGGCACGTGGTCCGCGAGCTGTCGCGGCGGCAGATCGCCTTCGTGTTCGCGCGCGAACAACCCGACGGCGAGCGCATCGGTCCTCAGCTGAAGCGTGCGTTCAGCGGCGTCTACATCGCCAACGAGAAGCTCACCCGCGAGAGCGCCACCGGCCTGATCGAGCGCGGCGAGGCCGACGCGGTGGCCTTCGGCAAGCTGTTCATCGCGAACCCCGATCTCGTCGAGCGGCTGCGCACGGGCGCGCCGCTGAACGAACCGCGGCCGGAGTTCTTCTACGCCGGCGGCGCCGCCGGATACACCGACTACCCGGCGCTCGCCGACCCCGAGGGGCGCCGGCGCCGGTGAGGCGGCCTAAGCGCCGAAGGTGAAGCAGGAATAGGCTTTGCCGCCGATGCGGCCGCGGAAGGTTGCACGCCCCGGTTCGTCCCCGGCGGCGCCGGCGGCGACCATCAGCGGAATGAGGTGCTCGGCCCGCGGGTGACAGGCGCGCGCCTGCGGGGCGCGCTCCCAGGCGATCAGACGCTCGTGCCGCTCCGCTGGCGCGACCTCGACCGCAGTCTCGTTCAGCCACGCATCGAAGGCCTCCGATCCGCCCTCCCCGCTGGCGAAGATCGCGCGCAGGTTGTGATAGCTGCTGCCGCTGCCGATGATGAGCACCCCGTCGCTGCGCAGCGGCGCGAGCGCCGCGCCGAGGGCCCAGTGGCGGGCCGGATCCAGATCGGCCGCGAGCGAGAGCATGAGCACGGGAATGCGCGCGGCCGGATCGATGATCAGCATCGGCACGAACACCCCGTGATCGAAGCCGCGCTCGGCATCGCTCGCCGCGGCGATCCCGGCCCCCGCGAGCAGTGTCCGGACCTGCGCGGCGAGCTGCGGGGCCCCGGGCGCCGGGTAATTCAGCTGATAGGTGTGCGGCGGGAAGCCGTAGTAGTCAAAGAGCATCGGCGGCGCCGGGGCGCTCGCGACGGTCGGCACCGGCGCCTCCCAGTGCGCGCTCACCATGAGGATGGCGCGCGGCGGGGCGGGCAGACTCCCCAGCAGACCGGCGAGATAGGTCCGCAGTCCCTCGTAGGCCTGCGGGCCGAACGGTGCGGGGAATTCCATCCAGAAGCACGGGCCGCCCCCGTGGGTCAGATAGATCGCGGGCTGGCGTACGGAACTCTGCACAGAAGCGCTCCTCGGGATGCGGTGCACTCATGCTAGCATCCCGCGGCGATGAGCCACCAAGACGGCAGGCATGCCGACGCACTGCACAACCCGCCGGTCCAGCCCGGCGTCCCTGTGCGCCTCTCGGCGCGGGTGTGGCGCCTGACCTGCGGCAATGCCGGGTTGATGACCGGCCCGGGCACCAACAGTTATTTCGTCGGCGAGGGCGATCACTGGGCCCTGATCGATCCGGGCCCGGCGCAGTCGCGTCACCTGTTCGCGCTGCAGAACGGCGCGCCCGGTCCGATCCGGCGCATCTTCGTCACCCACACCCACCCGGATCACTCCCCGGGCGCCGCGGCGCTGAAGCGCCTGACGGGCGCCGAGGTGCTCGGACGCGTGAGCGCCCATGCGCACGGCCAGGACCCCTCCTTCGCCCCCGACCGTGAACTCAGCGACGGGGAGCGGGTCACGCTTGGCCCGAGCACGGTGCTGAGGGTGCTGCACACGCCCGGACACGCCTCGAACCACCTGTGCTACCTGCTCGAGGGCGAGGGGCTGCTGTTCACCGGGGATCACATCATCCAGGGCTCGACCGTCGTGATCGATCCGCCGGACGGGGACATGCAGGCCTACATCGATTCGCTGCAGCGGCTGCTGCGCGAGGATCTCAGCGCACTCGCCCCGGGCCATGGCGAGCGGATCGATGAGCCGCAGGAGGCGCTCTGCGCACTCATCGCCCATCGCCTGAACCGCGAGGCGAAGGCGTTCGCGGTGCTGAGTGCGCAGCAGCCAGCCACGCTCGCCGAGCTGTGTGGGCGCGCCTACGAGGACGTGCCGCCGGCGCTGTGGGGGCTCGCCGAGCGCTCATTGCTCGCGCACCTGCTGAAGCTCGAGGCCGACGGGCGCGCCCGCCGGCATGGGGAGCGCTGGCTCGCCGTGCCCTGATCGGGCCCGCTCAGGCCGCCGCGTCCTCGTAGCGCTCCGTCAGCCACAACACCACCGGCATCACGAGCAGCACGAGCGGCAGCTGGACCAGCGCCCCGGCGATGATGGCGATGGCGAGCGGCTGGAGCATCTGGTCACCCGAGCCGCTGATTGCCGCCCCGAGCGGCACCAGCGCCAGGATCATCGCGAGCGTGCTCATGGTGATCGGGCGCAGACGGTTCAACGCCGCCTCATAGAGCGCTTCGCGCCGCGGCAGGCTGCGCGCGAGCATCTGATATTCCGACACGTAGAAAATCGCCATTTCGGTCGAAATGCCGACGATCATCACCATGCCCATCATGGCGGTGATGTTCAGCTCCACGCCGGTGAGCCACAGCCCGACGAACACCGCGCCGGTCGAGATCAGCGCACTCAGCATGATCACCACCGGGGTGACGAACCGCTCGTAGAGGAACAGCAGCAGAATCAGCTCCGCGACCAGCGCGGCGCCGAACACCCGGATCATGCCGTGCACGGCCAGCTGTTCCTGCTTGTACTGACCCCCGAGGGTGTACATCACCCCGGGGGGCAGCAGGCCGGGTTTGCTCAGCACTTGCTTGACGCCCGCGATGGTCGTACTCAACGCGTAGCCGCCGCCGATCTGCGCCGTCACGGCGACGATCTGCGCGAGGTTGTCACGGGTCAGCTCGGGCTGCCCGGCCACGAAGCGCACCTGCGCGACGCTGGCGAGGCGCAACATCCGCCCATCGGGGGCGCGGATCGGCAGATCCCCGAGCTGGCTGCGGTAGATGCGTCGCTCCGGCGGACTCAGCCACAGCCGCACACCGATGTCCTGCACGCTGCCGAGGTAGCGGGTCACCACCGCGCCGTGCAGGTAGTGGTAGACCTGATCGCGCACCTGCGCCACCGTGAGGCCTTCCATCGCCGCCGCGGCCGGATTGACGTGGATGTCGAGCGCATCGCCCGCCGGCACCACACCGTCGATGACCGAGGCCGGCTCGATGCCGGGCACGCTGCGGATCGCCTTGGCGACCCGCACGGCCACCGCGCCGAGCACCGCCGGGTTCTTCGCGCTGAGGGAGATGACCACCGGCTGACGCCGTCCGACCATGTCCCCGATCATGTCGCTCATCAACTGGTGGGTGTCGAAATCGATGCCCGGCACGTCGCGCGTGACCTTACGGGTAATCTCATCCATCACCGACCAGATATCCGGGCGCTTCGAGGAGGGAATCAGGCGCACGAAGAAATCGCCCTGGTACGCCTCGTTCAGATCCCCGCCCAAGCCCGCCCCGGTGCGGCGCGAGTACGTGTACACGTACGGATCCTGATGCAGGATGTGCTCGATCTCCTCGAGCTCGCGGTTCGTCTCGGTGAGCGAGGTGCCGGGCGCCGCCTGGTAATCGAGGACGAAGCCGCCCTCGTCCATGCGCGGCAGAAACCCGCTGCCGACGTTCATGTACGCGAGTAAGCCCACCGCCAACAGCACACCGAGCACCGGGACGAGCAATGCCGGCTTCTCGAACAGCCTCCGGAGCGCATTGCCGTGCATGCGCTTGAGTGTCGTCTCCTTGCCGTGCGAGGGATCGTGGAAGGTCTTGAAATCGATCAGACCCCGCGCAAGCAGCGGCACCGCAAACGCAGTCAGGATCAGCGAGATGATCAGCGCCGAGGCCATGGTGAGGGAGAGGAACTTGAAGAACGCTCCGGTGATGCCGGAGAGAAAGGCAAGCGGA
>JAPTUI010000588.1 GCA_028067895.1 Pseudomonadota bacterium
GGTTGCCCGCATCGGCGAGACACGCGCCGGTGACGAGTCCCACATACCCTGATCCGAAAATCGTGATGTTCATGCTCGCTCCTCAGCCTCGCTGGAGCCGGCGCAACGCGCCGCCTGCAGACCATTCGAACGCCTCTATCGCCCCGGAGGGGACCTCGATCTGACGAAACTGCGCGAGCGGACGCTGCTCGGCGATCAGCCCGGCGAGCCGGATCATCCCGGCATGCGACACCGCCAACACCGTCCCGGTGTGCTCGGCCGGCCACGGCGGGTGACTGAGAAAGTCGTACAGCCGCGCCTGTGCCTCGGCCAGCGACTCCCCACCCGGGAAGCGGAACGCAGCCGGGTCTTGTTTCCACCGGCGCAACGACCCCGGCCAGCGCAGTTTCACCTGCGCCTGGGTGAGACCCTGCCAGGCGCCGAAATCAATCTCCCCGAGGCGCGCATCGGGCAGCGCCGCGGCGGCGCCGAATGCCTTCGCAATCACTCCGGCCGTGGCCGTGGCGCGCTGCAGTGGACTGGACACCAGTCGCAGCTGCGCATCCGTACACAAGCGCTCGGCAATCCCTCGGGCCGTCAAAATGCCCGCCGCGCAGAGCGGCGGATCGGCCCGTCCCTGATAACGACCCTGCAGGTTCCAGTCGGTCTCCCCGTGCCGTACGAAGCACAACTGCATCGTCGGTCCCACTCTCAGTACGCGTACGTCACGCCGAGCGAAATGCGCCGCCCGGCATGAATGCCCTCACCGGCCACATCCTGCTCGTACTCGATGAACGGCTTCAGATGCGCCGTCACCCGATACTTCAGTCGAATGCCGGGCCGCAGCAGGTCATATTGCTCGGCGAGGTCCTGCACCGGCAGCGGGGTGCGCAGTTTCATCGTGCGCACATAGAAGATCTCGGCCCCGAGCTCGAGCCGGCGAGACAGGCGCACCCCGCCATCGACCTCGGCGCGCCACTGGGCCACGCCGCCATCGAGGAAGATTCGCGGGCCGCTCTTCAGCGCCACGCGCCAGCTCGTCCCGGACACACCGATCTGAAAATCAGGCTCCAGCGCGGTGTGTCCGACGCCGAGCGCCGGAATCGAGCGCGTCGAGCCGGTCGCGGCCACCACGTTGAGCGTGATCGAGTCGGCGAAGTGTGCGTCCTGCGCGAGCGCCAGGTTCAGTCCGACCTCCTGGTCCTGCACACCGGTGGCGCTGGCCACGGTGCGCAGATGATGGTGTACCCGGATCTTCTCGACGCGTGCGGCGCGCAGGTCGTACTCGAGCGAGAGCCGTGCGCCGAGGCCCTGTACGCCCGTGATGCGCAGCATCGTGTAACGCAGCTCACTGCCCGGCAGCGTCGCGGTGCCGAATTGTCCGGGCAGGAAGACCTGCGTCGCATCGTACTGACGCAGCGCGAAGTCGAACGCACCGTTACCGGCGGACGGCACCCAGGGATCGGCCTGAGCGGCGATCATCCGGCATCCGAGCACGAGGACGCCCAGGCGCCCGAGGCGCCGCAGACTCAGATGGGCTGCGCTCATGCGGAGACGGCCAGGCGCAGGTGCGCATTCGCGACGTCCCGATGGGCCTGCCACAGACTCGCATACGCCCCCCCGGCGCCGAGCAGCTGCGCATGGGTGCCGCGTTGCACGATCGCGCCCTCCTCCAGCACCAGGATGGTCTCGGCCGCCATGACGGTCGCCAGACGATGGGCAATCAAGAGCACCGCGCGGGTGCGCGCCAGCGACTTCACTGCGCGCATCAGGCGCTGCTCGGTCAGCGGATCGACGCTGCTGCTCGGCTCATCGAGAATGATCACCGACGCCCCGCTCAGCATGGCGCGTGCCACGGCGACGCACTGACGCTGACCACCCGAGAGCGTCGCACCGCGCTCGCCCACAACGGTATCGAATCCCTCCGGCAGCGCCGCCAGGACGTCCTCGATGCCGGCAGCGCGCGCGGCATCGATCGCCTCATCACGGCCCGCATCCTCGCGCCCATAGGCGATGTTGGCCCACACCGGTCCATGAAACAGCTGCGGCTCCTGACCGATGAGCGCGATGTGCGAGCGCACGTGGTGCAGAGTCAACTCACGCAGATCGAGGCCATCGAGTGTGACCGTTCCGGCCTGCGGATCGTGAAAGCGCGCCGCAAGTGCCGCCAGGGTGGACTTGCCGGCGCCCGTGGCCCCCACCAGCGCCACGGTCCGCCCCGGTTCGAGCCCGAAGGACACTTCACGCACGGTGGCCCGCTCCGCACCGTAACCGAAGGTCACCTGATGAAACTCGAGCACCCCGAGGCAGCGCTGCGGATCGCGCCCCGCGCCCGACTGCGCCATCGCATCCGAATGTCCCCAGTACTCCTCGATCCGCTCCAGGGCGACCGCGGCGCGACCGAACACCCGCCCGGCCTTGGCCAGCTGGCGGGCAGGCGTGACGATCGCACGCAGGTAGGCCAGAAACACCAGCAGATCGCCGGCGCTCAGCGTTCCGTTCAACACCAGCACCGCGCCGTACCATGCGATCGCACCCGTGGCCAGCGCGATGGCGAGATTCATCGCGGGCGCGAAACCCGCCTGCATCCGATTGCCGCGCAGCGCCGCCTCGAGCACCCCGCGGGCGCGCGCGGTGAAGCGGCGCTCCTCGAACGCCTCGCGCGCACAGGCCTGCACCAGCTGGATGTTGCCGAGCGTTTCCTGGACCGCGCCGCTCTGCAAACCCTCCTCGCGGCGTGTCTCGCGGGCCGCGCTGCGGATCGTGGCGGCGAAATGTCGTGCGATACCGATCAGCACCGGCGCGACCGCGAGCGTGATCAGTCCGTAGCGCCAGTTCATCGCCAGCATCACGACGAAGATCCCGCCGATGGTGAGCAGCTGCGGTAGCAAATCCAGTCCCACGGCCGCGACGAACTGCTGCAGCGCGTTGACATCACCGCCGATGCGCGTGGCGAGCTCGCCGCTCAGACGCTCGCGATGAAAGGACTGCGGCAGACGCAGCAGATGCGCGAAGAAATCCCGCCGCAGAGCGAAGCCGATCCGCTGCGCCCCGTCGAGCAGCAGTCGGTTGCCGACATACGCGAGCGCGGCATCGAGGACCCCCAGCAGCACGATCGCAGCCCCCAGCACATGCAAGAGCACGAGGCGGTGCATCTGCGGCTCCGGCAGCAGCGCGGCCCACGCGCCGAGCGGCTTGCGGAAGATGACGCTGTCGACGATGAACTTCAGCGGCCAGGGCAGCAGCAGCGCCACCGCGGCGCGCAGCGCCATGGCCGCCGACCCGGCACCGAGCCTGGCGCGCTCGCGCAGCAGATACGCGCTGAGCCGCCACCGCGGCCGCGCGGGCCTCATGCTGCCGCTCCGACGCGCGCGGCATCGGCGAGAGTCGCAACGCACGTCACGATCCGCTCCCAGCCGCGCCCCGCCATGCGCTGCTGCGCGGTGCGTCCCATCAGCGCGCGCCGCTGCGGATCATCGAGCAGCGTGATGATCGCCCGGGCACAGTCGAGCGCATCGTCGGGGTGATACAACAGCCCGCTCTCGCCGTCGTCGATCAGCTCGGTGAGCTGGCCGATGCGCGGGGCGACCACGGGGCGGCCGCCGGCGAGCGCCTCGATCACCTTCAGGGGCGAGAAATAGAAATCCGCGGCCGCCTGATACGGCGCCACCACCAGATCGCAGGCCGCGGTCCACCCCGGAACCTGCGCGTGCGCAACCCGGCCGAGCACGCTCACGCGCTCGCGCCACGGCGCGGCCTCGACCGTGCTGCGAAACGCGCCCAAGCGCGGCCCATCGCCGACCGCGAGGAGGTGAACGTCGCGCGTGCAGCACACGGACTGAAACGCCTCGAGCAGCAGATCGGTGCCGTGCCAGGCCTTG
>JAPTUI010000607.1 GCA_028067895.1 Pseudomonadota bacterium
GGGCGTCGCGCCCGGCGTCGATCCACTCGTGCGGCACGAAGCTGGTGTCGGAGAAGGTCCACAGCAGCTCATCGAGCTGCGTCAGCTCGTCCTTGTCGCCGTGCCAGATGAGTACGCGCTGGCCGGCCTGAACCGCCTTCTCGGCGAGGCGGCAGGCGACCTTCAGCCGCGCCGGCGCGCCCGCCTCGGCCAGAATGTAGAAGTCCGCGCGCAACGGGCCGCTCTACAGCTTGGCGCGGCGCAGCAGAAAGTCCGCGAGCAGCGCGGTCGGCCGGCCGGTGCTGCCCTTGTGCGCGCCGCCCTGCCAGGCGGTGCCGGCGATGTCCAGGTGCGCCCAGCTCATGCCGCGGGTGAACTTGGCGAGAAACGCCCCGGCGGTGATCGCCCCGCCGTCGCGTCCGCCGATGTTGGCGAAGTCGGCAAAGTTGCTCTTTAGCTGCTCGGTGTACTCCTCGGTGAGCGGCAGCGCCCAGGCGCGATCGTCGGCGCGTACACCGGCCTCGACGAGTTCGCGCACCAGCGCCTCGTCGTTGCCCATGGCCCCGGAGTGATGGTGGCCGAGCGCAATGACGCATGCGCCCGTGAGCGTGGCGAGATCGACGAGTGCGGCGGGCTTGTAGCGCCGAGCGTAGTGCAGCGCATCGCACAGCACCAGCCGGCCCTCGGCGTCGGTGTTGAGGATCTCGACGGTCTGGCCGGAGGCGCTGGTGACGATGTCACCGGGCTTGATGGCCTTGCCGTCGGGCATGTTCTCCACCGCCCCGACGATGCCGACCACGTTCAGCGGCAGCTGCACGCGCGCGGCGAAGGCGAGCGCCGCGAGCACTGCCGCCGCGCCGCTCATGTCGTATTTCATCTCGTCCATCTCGCCAGAGGGCTTGATCGAGATGCCGCCGCTGTCGAAGGTCACGCCCTTGCCGACCAGTACCACCGGGGCCTGGCCGCTCTTGCCACCCTTGTGTTCGAGCACGATCAGCCGCGGCGGCTCGGCGCTGCCTTGCGCGACCGCGAGCAGGCAGCCCATCTTCTCGCGCCGCAGCGCCGGCTCATCGAGCACCCGTGCGCTGAGCGAGCGGTGCCGGCGCGAGAGGGCTCGGGCCTGCTCGGCCAGATAGCGCGGCGTGCATACGTTGCCCGGCAGATTGCCCAGATCGCGCTGCAGGGCGGCCGCCTCGCCAATCGCCTGTCCGTGCGCGAGACCTTTTTCGAGCGCCAGTGCCGAGGCACGTGTGGCTGGGCCGGCCAGCACCTGGGCAAGCGGCGCGGGCTTGGGTCTTTTGCCACTCTTGAGATCATTGATGCGGTACAGCGTGCGCACGGTGAGCTCGGCCACGGCGCGTCCGAAGTAGTAGTCATCGAGCGTCTCGTCCGCCGGGCGCTCGAGCGCAACTGCCGCGCTCTTGACTCCGGTGCGCGCCAGCGCTGCGATGGCCCCCGCAAGCGCCTTGCGCCAGCTGCGGCGAGTGAGGCTCTCGCGCCCGCCGAGTCCGGTGAGCAGCACCCGCCGCGCGCCGAGCCCGGGCAGATCCCCGAGCAGCAGCGTCTCCCCGGCGCGTCCCGGAAAATCCCCGCGCCCGATCAGCTTGCCGAGTCGCCCGCCGCTGGCCTTGTCGATGTGCCGCGCCGCCTCGGTGAGCCCGCTTTCCTCGAAAACGCCGACGATCAGGCAGTCTACCTCGAGGGTAGTGATGGTCTTGCTCCAGGTCTCGAACCGCATTCCGCTTCTCCCGTCGACCGGCCCGAGCCGGTGAACTGTGTGTGTCCGCGCGCCGCGCCATTGAGCTGCGCCACCCGCTGCTTTATCTTCGCTACCGCTGCGTTGCGCCCGGTGTTGTGTGCCGCGCGGCGTTCGCGGGCAGTGTAACTCAAGCCGGGATTCCGGCGGGCGGGCTCCTCGGGTGGGAAAAATCATCGGTCGTTACGTTTTGCGCGAGGTGCTGAGCGCCTGGCTGCTGATGATGGCGGTGCTGCTGATCATTCTTACCGCGTATGAAGTCGGTGCGGTGCTCGAGCGGGCCGCGGCCAGCCAGTTTCCCCAGGGGGTCATTGCCCGGCTGATTTACCTCGGGCTGCTGCAGTACGTGAGCCTGGTGGCGCCCATGGCGCTGCTGCTCGGGATCATCTGGGCATTCGGCCGGCTCTACCACGACAGCGAGATGGCCGCGGCGCTTGCCTGTGGCGTACGCCCGGCGGTGCTGTACCGTCCCGTGATCGCGCTCGCGGTGGTGGTGGCCGCGGGGCTCGCGGCGGTGACGCTGGTGCTGGCGCCGCGGGCCACCTTCCAGGCCCTCACGCTGCGCGACAAGGCGATCCGTGCCGGACAGTTCGCGCCGCTCGAGCCTGGACAGTTCCGTTCCTTCGGTGGCGGCAGTGCGGTGGTGTACGCCCAGCAGGTCGAGCCGAACGGCGCGCTCGGCAATGTGTTCATCGAGCGCACCCGCGGCCGCACCGTGGAGGTGGCAGTGGCCAACCAGGCGCGCCACACCGTCTCTCCGGACGGTTCGACCCAGACCATCGAGTTGTATCACGGGGAGCGCTTCGAGGGCGTACCGGGCAGTGCGCAGTTTCGGATCATGCGCTTCGCCGAGCACACCGTGCCGATCCCGATGCCGCCGGCGAATCAGGTGGTGACCGACCTCGATGCGGCGCCGACTGCGGCGCTATATGCATCGAACGATCTGCGCAAGCAGGCGAAGCTGCAGTGGCGCATCGCGCTGCCGCTGATGTGCCTGGTGCTCGCGATCGTGGCACTGCCGCTCTCACGGCTCAGGCCCCGCCAAGGTCGCTACGCGCGCGTCTGGGTGGCGCTCGTGCTGTACGTGGTGTACCTGAACCTGCTCTCCGCCGGCGAGGAGTGGCTCGGGCACGGCAAGATGCCGCTGTTGTTCGGGCTGTGGTGGGTGCACGCCGTGGTGATCCTGCTTGCCATGGCGATGATGCGCGGACCGGAGTTCGCCGGCCGGATGCGCTGGTTCGGGGCGCGCGCATGAGCATCCTGGATCGTTACGTGGTGCGCGCCATCCTCGGCTCGGTGATGCTGGTGCTGGCCGTGTTCCTGGTGCTCGGCGGACTGTTCGCGTTCATCAGTCAGCAGGGCGACATCGGCATCGGCCACTACACGCTGCTCGATGCACTCTGGTTCACTTTGCTGAATATGCCCCAGCAGGCCTATCAACTGCTGCCGATCACGGCGATGATGGGCTCGCTGCTCGGCCTCGGCGCGCTTGCTCGCGGCAGTGAGATCGTGGTGTTGCGCGCCACCGGCATGTCAGTGGCACGCCTCGCGGGTGCGGCGCTGATCGCCGCGGCACTCCTGATCGGCCTCGAGGCGGTGGTCGGGGAGTTCGTGGCCCCGCAGCTGCAGGAGGCGGCCAATCAGCAGCGCGCGTTCAGTCAGTTCGGCACGATCAGTTTCGGCGGTGGCACCGGGGCGTGGGTGCGCGACGGCGATCTGATTCTGAACGTTGCGCGCCAGTCGAGTTCGCGCCAGTTCGGCGGCATGCAGGTCTTCCAGCTCTCCTCGGCGCACCAGCTGCTTGCGGTTGGACATGCCACGCGCGCCACGGCGGCCGGCCACGACCGCTGGCTGCTCGATCACTACACGGCCTCGCACTTCACCGGGGATCGCGTCACGGTGCGTGCCCCCGGCCGCAAGGTGCTGCACTCGGATCTCTCGGCGAGCTTTCTTGGCTTCACCGTGCAGGACCCGGAGCAGATGACGCTTCGTTCGCTGTGGCAGTTGATCGGCTATCTGCACACCAATTCGCTCGATGCCGGCCAGTACGAGTTCGCGTTCTGGTCGCGTATCGCGCGCATCGTCGCCATCGCGTTCGCGGTGCTGCTAGCCGTACCGTAG
>JAPTUI010000220.1 GCA_028067895.1 Pseudomonadota bacterium
GGACTGCGACCTGCTTGGATTCGGCGTCAGCGCGATCAGCCACATCGGGGCGAGCTTCAGCCAGAACCACCGCGACCTGCCGGGCTGGGAAGCGGCCGTCGATGCCGGCCGCCTGCCGGTCTGGCGCGGGCTTGCGCTCGAGGCCGACGACCTGTTGCGTGCCGAGGTGATCCAGAGTGTGATGTGTCAGGGGCGTATCGACATCGCCGCGCTGCAGGCGCGCCATGGCATCGAGTTCAACCGTTATTTCGCCGATGCGCAGGCGCCGCTGCGGGCGCTCGAGACAGACGGGCTGATCGAGATCGGCCCGCAGGCGATCGAGGCCACCGAGCGCGGCCAACTCTTGCTGCGCCTGCTCGCGATGTGCTTCGACCGCTACCTGCGCACGGCCGCGCAGACTGCCGCGCCCCCGCGCTACTCGAAAGTCGTGTGAGGGACGGCCCGGCGCCAACAGCAACGCGCGCCGCGGTGTCCAGCGCCCCCTTCGCGTGGGGCGTCACGCCGATTGACAGCGTTGACAATTCATTTATTGTAGCGTGATGCGTCGACCCCCCGCCCCCACACGCGAAGCTGCTACGATCGAGATCGTCGCGGCGCAGGCCGGCGTCTCGTCCAAGACCGTCTCGCGCGTCATCAACAACGAGCGTGGCGTGCGCACCGAAACCCGCGAGCGGGTACTGGCGGCGATCGAGAAACTCGACTATCAACCCAACCTCGCTGCACGCGGACTGGCCGGCGCACGCTCGTTTCTGATCGGGCTGTTCTACGACAACCCGGGCGACTACCTGAGCGAATTTCAGACCGGTGCGGTGCAGCGCTGCCACGAGTCGAACCTGCACCTGATGGTCGAGCCGCTGGAGGCGGCCGACCCGGAACTGACGCGCAAAGTGAGCACGCTGATCCGCCAGCTGCGCCTCGAAGGGGTGATCCTGCTGCCACCGCTGAGCGACCTGTCCGAAGTGCGCGCAACGCTCGCCGAGGCGGGCATCCCGGCGGTGCACATTGCACCGATGCACCGCCAGGACGATGCGCCATCGGTCGACACCGATGATCGGGCCGCGGCGCAGCAGTTGACGAATGAATTGATCGAGCGCGGGCACCGCCGCATCGGCTTCATGCTCGGGCGCGCCGGCCACCGCGCGACCGAACAGCGCTACCTCGGCTTCGCCGATGCGATGCAGGCGCACGGTCTCGCCGTCAATCCGAGGCTCGTGCAAACGGGCAACTTCGAGTTCGCCGACGGCCTGGAGTGCGCCCGCCGCATCCTCTCGAGCGCCGAGCGACCGACGGCCATCTTCGCCAGCAATGACGACATGGGCGCCGCCGCCGTCTGCGTTGCGCGGCAGATGGATATCGCGCTGCCGCAGCAGCTGTCGATCGTGGGTTTCGACGACGCGCCGGTGGCGACCATGATCTGGCCGCAACTCTCCACGGTCCGCCAGCCGGTGCGATCGATGGGGCGTGCCGCCGCGGACCTCATCATCCAACACAAGCCGCACCGGCGCGGCTGGCCACAACCCATGCCGCGACTGCATCTGGATCTGGAAGTGATCCTGCGCGGCTCGATCGCCGCAGCAGCGGTCGATGTGCCCTGAGCGCTCGGCATCTCAGCGCACGGCGAACACGTCCTCGAGCGTGCTCACCGCCTCGATGATGTGATAGAAGCTGCTCGCCGGTGACGGCTCCTCGACGAATACGCCTCCCGGCAGGCGCCGATCGAGCCATAACCCGGACGCCGGCAAAAAGTACGCGCGCAGCGCGCCGATCGCCTCGAGCACGGAGGACCAGAGTCGTTCGTCTTCAGCCAGACTCGCCAGCCGCGAGAGCGTCTTGATCCGCTCGGTCTGCGGCCACAGCCGTGCCTCAGGATCGCGCACGGACAGATCCGCGTTGAGCGCATTGACGGCGAAGCCCTCGCGCACGCCGAACTGCTCGGCGATCTGCGCCAGACGCCGCGCGAGCTGCATCGAAGCGCAGCAGCAGGCCAGCCCATTCGAACAGATGCCCCGGCTCGACCTCCCCGGAACGCACCAGCGTCCCGTTGGCGTGCTGCGCGAACGCCTCGCGCAGCGCCCCGTTCGCCGGATCGATCCAGCGCCCGAGCGCCAGGTCCACGATACACTCGGCCAAGCGGCTCCACTGCGGTGACGCATCGAGGTCGCGCCAGGCGAGCATCGCCTCGAGCAGATGCATGTGCGGGTTGGCCAGACAGGGGGCTTGCGCGTCGGACTCGGTGTCGGCGCGCAAACCGGGGGTGCCGCCGAGCCGGCACATCAGCGCCTCGAGCAGCTCGGTCGCCCGATGAGCGCAGCCCGCGGCAGAGCCGAGCAGGCGATGCGCTTCGGCGAGTGCGAGCAGGGCAAACGCCTGGTCGTAGAGCAGTGCGCGCTCCTCGCGTACCGCGCCGTCTGGGCCGAGCAGTGTGCGCATCAGACCATCGGAGCGCCGATAGCGCGCATAGACATGATCCAAGCCGTCTATGACCCGCTCGCGGACGTGCTCGTGCCAGCCGAATGCCGCTGCGCGCGCAAAGGCGAAAATCTGCCGGAACTGCACCCGCGCCCGGCGCGCGTCGGTCACGACGGGTCCGTGCGCGCCGAGCCGCTCGTAGAATCCGCCGCCGGCGCGGTCCCATCCCGAGCTCGTCCAGCGCGGATAGGCCTCCTGCACCAGCCAGCGGCGCAGCTGTTGGTAGGCGCGCGCGGCCTCGGCGCGTGCCGCGGAGCTCACCGAAGCGCTCGCGCGGGTGCTGCTGCAGGCCTCAGCGGGCGCAAAGTGCAGGATGAGTTGGACACTACGGCCTCACGTTCCCGGCGCGAACCGCCGCACCGGCGCTCCTCAGCATAGCGAGCCGGATTGAGCGCAGCAACGCGCACCGTACGCAAGCGCCGGCTGCCGCGACGCCAGTCACATCGGGGGGGATGTGTGGGCTGTCGGCGCGGCACCGGCAGAGGAAACTCAGCGATGAACCGCTCGCCTCAGCGCGGACACGCGAGCGCCCCGCTCGTATCGGATTGCACCCGGATGTCGGCCACCGCAAGGGTAAGACGGCCCGTCGAACGAATCGCGAACGGCGTGTCGATCCGACTCATGTTGGCGCCTGCACGGGCGAAGCAGGCGAGCGGAATGCGCAACTGCTGCCAGCGGCCCACCGGCGCGCGCCGCAGCAGATTCGTCAACGGCACCGCACCGGCGCAGTGAACACCGCACGCCATGCTCAGCGTCACGCTCGCGGCCGGCGACTGCTCGAGCCGGTAGTGCATCGCGAGCACCATCTGGCCATTGGCCTGACGCGTGAGATTGACCGGCGTCGCGCCAGTCAACACCACGGCCGCGGCCGCAGCACCCGTCCAGCTCAGTCGGCGCGCATCCTCCTGACGCCGCCAATCCAATGCGCCGAGGGTCACCGCGCCGGCAGCGGCCCGGCCGACACCGTGCGGGATGCGCTCCTGCGTGTGGCCGTGCAGCACGGCCCAATGCCAGCCGGCACCGCTGTGTCCGGCGGAGAAGAAACGGCGCGCACTCACCGCCGGGGCGAGCGCGACGGCGCTGCGGACCGAGAGGTGCGGGAGGTTCCCGTCAGAGGCATCGCGCAGCCCGTAGCCGAGCGGAAACAACGGCTTTCCCGGCACGTCGAGACCGAACTGCAGCGGCGTGCGCGGCCACGCAAAGGGGAGCGTGCCGTGAAAGTCGTAGCGAATCTGGCCGCTGGGCTTGCGGAACAGAACATCGGCGACACCCTCGCCCTCCGACCCGGGCAGCCAGGCCGCGACAAAGGCCGTGGAGGCATCGAGCTGCGGGTTGACCCACAGCGGGCGCCCGGAGAGGAACACGGACACGACCGGGATGTGC
>JAPTUI010000015.1 GCA_028067895.1 Pseudomonadota bacterium
CAGCGTGCGATAGCGCTCCATGTCCTTCACGCGCACCTTCAGCAGGTAGTCGAATCCACCGGCCACCATGTGGCACTCCATGATCTCATCGTGCGCGGCCACCATCTCCTTGAAGCGCTCGAATGCCTCCGGGGTCGTGCGATCGAGCGTCACCTCGACGTACACCAGCAGCCCGAGGCCGAGCCGCCGCGCATTCAGGTGCGCGAAATAGCCGTTGATGAACCCGGCCGCCTCGAGACGCCGGATACGCTCGAGCGTGGGCGTGACCGTCAAATTCACTTCGCGGGCGAGCTGGGACACGGGAACGCGGCCGTCCTGCTGCAGCCGCACCAGCAGCTTGCGGTCGATCCGATCCAGTGCACGAAAGCCCGTGGAGGCCGCCTTTTGTCTCATAGCCAGTTAATTTTACTTCTAATGACGCCAAAATATGAAAATATCCTCTGCCCACGCGGATAAGATGAGCACAATCCTCTAATTGTCGCTCACCGCACGCATGAATGCCGTACCCGCGCCCGAGGCGCATCTCCAGGACCAGACCGAGCTGCAGGCACTGCGCGAGCGCATGCGCGAGGCCACGCTGCGCCCGGAAGCCCCCGCCGTCGAGGCGCTCAGCGCCGAGCTGCTCACCGTCGCCGAGCCGCTCGCCGCGGCGCGCGAGCAGGCGATGCGCTGGGTCGGCGCCGCCCGCACCGAAGCGCGCGCCGGCTCGCTGGTCGAGTCCCTGCTCGGCCAGTTCGCGCTCGACAGCGCCGAGGGCAAGGCGCTGATGAGTCTCGCCGAGGCGCTGCTGCGCACCCCGGATGACGTGAGTGCCGACCGCCTCATCGCCGAGCGCCTGCGGGCGCTGCGCTCCGGCGGCACGGATGCGAACCTCAAGGTGCGCCTCGGCCTGGCGCTGCTGCGCACGGCCGGACGGGTGTTGCCGGATGCGCACGCCCTGCTCACCGAGCATCCCGCGCCCCGTCATCTGCTCGCGCCGACGACCCGGCGCGTCATGCGCCGCGCGATGCGCCTGATGGGCCATGCATTCATCGTCGGGGAGTCCATCGAGGCGGCGCTGGCGCGCGGCGCGAAACACCCCGAGCTCGCACTGTGCTCCTTCGACATGCTCGGCGAGGGAGCGCGGACCGACGCGGATGCCGAGCGGTACTTCCAGGCCTACCACGACGCCATCGAGGCACTCGGCCGTCAACCGGCCGGAGCGGCGCACGCGCGCTCGGGCATTTCCGTGAAGCTCTCGGCGCTCGAACCCCGCTACCAACTCACGCAGCGACCGCGGGTGCTTAAGCAGCTGGTACCGCGCGTCATGGCGCTGACGCGTGCGGCCTGTCGCGCCGGCATCGGCCTGACCCTCGATGCGGAGGAGGCCGACCGGCTCGACCTGTCGCTCGATGTCATCGAGGCGGTGGCGCGCGACCCCGAGACCCGCCACTGGGAGGGCCTCGGCCTCGCCGTACAGGCGTACGGCCGGCGCGCGCCGCTCGTCATCGACTGGGTGGCGGCGCTCGCGCGCTCGAGCGGCCGGCGCATGAGTACGCGGCTGGTCAAGGGCGCCTACTGGGATGCGGAGATCAAACGCGCGCAGGAGCGAGGTCTGGCGAGTTTCCCGGTCTATACGACCAAGTCCTTCACGGATGCCAGCTACCTGGTGTGCGTGCGGCGCTTGTTCGCCGCGCAGGACGTCATTTACCCGCAGTTCGCCACGCACAACGCGCTCACCGTCGCCGCCGTGGCCGCACTCGCCCCGCCCGGCGCGGTGTACGAATACCAGCGCCTGCACGGCATGGGTCAGGCGCTGTACTCGGTGGTGCGCACCGAGCGGCCGCAGCTGCCCCCGGTGCGCGTCTACGCCCCGGTCGGCACCCACCAGGACCTGCTGCCCTACCTGGTGCGCCGCCTGCTCGAAAATGGCGCCAACACCTCATTCGTCCATCATTTCCTCAACAAACGCATTCCCGTGGAGCACGTCGTGGGACAGATCCTTCCCGAAGTCAGTCAGCGCCCCTCGGCCGTGCGCGAGCCGCCGCAGCTGTACGGCTCGCGCGCCAACTCCCGCGGCGCGGACCTCGGCAACCCCGCGGAGCTCGCCGCGCTGCTCGCGGCGCTGAAGAGCGCACAGGGACGGCGCTACTCGGGCGGACCGCTGCTCGCCACCGGCACCGGCGCGCCGGCCGACACGCCCGTGCGCTCGCCGATTGACGGGGAGGTTGTCGGTCTCTCCCGCGATGCCACCGAGACAGAAATCGTTGCCGCCATGGAGGCCGCGGCGCAGGCCCAGCCGGCCTGGGACCAGACCCCCGCCGAGGAGCGCGCCGAGTGCCTCGAGCGTGCCGCCGATCTGCTCGAGCAGCGGCGCGACGCATTCCTGCACCTGCTGGTGCGCGAGGCGGGCAAGACGCTGCCCGACGCTCTGGCCGAGGTGCGCGAGGCCGCAGACTTCTGCCGTTATTACGCCGGCGAGGGCCGCAAGCTCTTCGGCGCCGCGCAGCGGCTGCCCGGCCCGGTCGGGGAGCGCAATGAGCTGTGGATGCAGGGCCGCGGCGTGTTCGCCTGCATCAGCCCGTGGAACTTCCCGCTCGCGATCTTCACCGGCCAGGTGGTGGCCGCGCTCATGGCGGGCAACAGCGTGCTCGCCAAGCCAGCACCCAACACCCCGCTGATCGCGCACGCCATGGTGAGCCTGCTGCACGAGGCGCGCGTGCCGCGCGCCGTGGTGCAGCTGACCACCGCCGACGGAGCGCCCTTCAGCCGCGCTGCTCTGACGCACCCGGCGCTCGCCGGCGTCGCCTTCACCGGCTCGACCGCGACCGCCGCCACCATCAACCGCACCCTCGCGGCGCGCGACGGGGCGATCGTACCGCTCATCGCCGAGACCGGCGGCGTCAACGCCATGATCGTCGATGCCACGGCGTTGCCGGAACAGGTGGTCGATGACGTGATCACCTCGGCCTTCACCAGTGCCGGACAACGCTGCTCGGCGCTACGCATGCTGTATCTGCAGGAGGAACTCGCCGAGCGCACGATCGAGATGCTGATCGGGGCGATGCGCTGCCTCACGATCGGCGACCCGGCGGATCCGGCCACCGACGTCGGCCCGGTGATCAACGCCGAGGCGCGTGCGCGGCTCGAGCGGCATGCCGAGCGCATGCGCCGCGAGGCGAAGCTGCTGCACGCATGCTCGATCGAGCAGTGCCCGCCGGCCGGGCAGTTCTTCGCGCCGCACCTGTTCGAGCTGAAGCAGCTGGACCAGCTGAAGAGCGAGGAATTCGGCCCGATCCTGCACGTCGCGCGCTACCGGGCCGAGGCGCTGCCGCAGGTGCTCGCGGCCGTGCGCGCCACCGGCTTCGGCCTGACGCTCGGGGTGCACAGCCGGCTCGAGACGCTGGCCGAGCACGTGTTCCGGTCACTGCCGGCCGGCAACACCTACGTCAATCGCAACATGATCGGCGCGGTGGTCGGCGTGCAGCCGTTCGGCGGCCAGGGGCTCTCGGGCACCGGCCCGAAGGCCGGCGGTCCGCACTACCTGCACCGCTTCGCCACCGAGCGGACGCTCACGATCAACACCGCGGCGATCGGCGGGGCGGTCGAACTGCTCGCCTGACTCACTCGCGCAGCGCCGCGGCGAGCGCCCCGAGCGTGTCGATCGGTTCGCTGCAGACGCTGCCGCGGCAGACGTATGCCGCGGCAGCGCCGCGTGTCGGCTTCGCGGCGATGGCCGGCGGCAGGTCCTCGGCATCGACCGCAGCGAGCACCATGCGCCGCGGCGCGTACAGGCGGGACAGCTCGCGCTGCCAGCTGCGCAGGGTGTCCGCTTCGCCCCGCAGGATCACGATCTCGGGCGGATCGAGCAGCTCCTCCAGCGCATTGAGCAGCGTCGCATGCGATTGCGGGTGGTGCGCCAGCGGCGCCCAGCCGGCGCGCACGATGTCCTCGGCCGCCTGCAGGTAGCGCGACTCGCCGAGCAGGTACCCCAGCCGCAGCAGCACGCGGGCGGCCACGGCGTTGCCCGCCGGCAATGCCTCGTCGGCGAACGTACGCATGCGGTGCAGCAACGGCTCGTGATCGTCCGAGGTGAAGAAGAACCCGCCCTCGCTCGCGGCGAAATGCGCGAGCACCACGTCCATCAGCTCGCACGCAAAGCGCAGCTCCTGCGGGCGCAGCCGCAGCTGCTGCAGTTCGAGCACGCCATCGGCGAGAAACACGTAATCGTCGAGGTAGGCATTGAGCCGCGCACCGTCCGCGCTGGCGGTCGCCGCGAGCCGTCCCTCGTGCCAGAGCGTGTGCTGCGCGAACTGAAGGGCGCGGCCCGCCGACTCCTCCAGGCCCGCACACCCGAGCGCACGCGCAGCGCGCGCCAGGCCCGAGATCGCCAGTCCGTTCCACGCGGTCAGGATCTTCTCATCGCGCGCCGGCCGCGCACGCCGCTCGCGCACCGCGAGCAGCTTCCCGCGGGCGCGCTCGAGCCGCTCGGCGAACTGCGCCGGCTCGAGGCCGAGCTCGGTGGCAAGCGGCCCGGCCGCGCGCGCCACGTACAGATGCCAGCGACCCTCGAAGTTCGGCGGCTGATCGAGGCCATAGTACGGAGCGAACGCGGCGTATTCCTCGGCCTCGAGCGTCGCGCGCACCTGCTCGCGGTCCCAGACGTAGTAACTGCCCTCGTGGCCGTCCGAATCGGCATCGAGGCTGGCGTAAAAACCGCCCTCGGACGACTGCATCTCCCGGCGCATCCACTCCCCGGTGTCGCGCGCCACCGCGGCATACAACTCATCGCCGCTCGCAATGTATGCATCGGCGTACACGCCGAGCAGCCAGGCGTTGTCGTAGAGCATCTTCTCGAAGTGCGGAATGTGCCAGCGCTCATCGACCGAGTAGCGGCAGAAGCCGCCGCCGAGCGCATCGTGGATCCCGCCCTCGGCCATGCGCGTGAGCGTCAGCCCCGCCATGTACAGCGCCTTCAAATCCGGCGGCTCGTGCTGC
Source organism: Pseudomonadota bacterium (assembly GCA_028067895.1). Classification (GTDB taxonomy): domain Bacteria; phylum Pseudomonadota; class Gammaproteobacteria; order Steroidobacterales; family Steroidobacteraceae; genus 13-2-20CM-66-19. The sequence goes on from JAPTUI010000015.1 coordinate 4,978, forward strand.
GCGCTGGCGCGCCAGTGGCGCAGCAGCCGCTCGATCGAGCTCGGATGGGGAAATTTAGGTGCGCCGCCGAAGCCGCCCCAGCGCGCATCGAAGCTGCGCTCGAGCCCCGCGCGCGCCGCCTCGAGCGGCTCTGCAGTAAGCACGAGATCCGAGCGCGCCGCCGGCGGATCGATGCTCGCGAAAGCCGCCTCGAGCGCCGCGCGCTGCCCATCGAGCGTGTCGCGGTGCGCCGCGTAATACTGCGCGACGCGCCGCAGCAGATCCTGGAACCCAGGCAGCCCGTGGCGCGGCACGGGCGGGAAGTACGTGCCGCCGAAAAACGGCAGCCGCTCGGCGGTGAGAAACATCGTCAGCGGCCAGCCCCCCGGTCCGTGCGTGAGCATCTGCTGGGCAATCTGGTAGATCCGATCGACGTCGGGACGCTCCTCGCGGTCGACCTTGATGTTCACGAACTGCTCGTTCAGGAGCGCGGCGGTCGCCTCGTCCTCGAAGCTCTCCGCGGCAAGCACGTGACACCAGTGGCACGCCGCGTAGCCGACACTCAGGTGCACCGGGCGGTTCAGGTCACGGGCGCGCTGGAACGCCTCCTCGCCCCACGGATACCAGTCGACCGGGTTGTGCGCGTGCTGGCGCAGATAGGGGCTCGCCTGGGTGAGCAGGCGATTGGTGTAGCGCGGCGTGCCGTCCGCGTTCAGGTGTCGGCTGTCCATGAGGCTCCCGCGGGCGCGCCCGGCGGATCGAGTGAGGGGGCGCCAGCATACCGCGCGACGCGACGCGGTCACCTGTATACTGCCGCCCCCTTTTTCATCACCCCCGGCCCGCCCCTTGACCGACACTCTCGCCGATCCGCTGCACGCTCCGCCCGCCACGCTGCGCCTGAAGCGGGGCGAGGAGCGGCGCATCGTGGCCGGACACCCGTGGGTGTTCAGCAACGAGGTGGCCGACGAGACGCCGCTGCGCGCCTTCGCCCCGGGGGCGCACGCCCGGGTCGAGTCGCATCGCGGGCAGTTCCTGGGCCATGCCTACGTCAATCCGCACGCGCTCATCTGCGCTCGGATCATGAGTCGCGACCCGGGCCGCCCGATCGATGCCTCGCTCATCGAGGCGCGTCTGCGCAGCGCGTTGCGGCTGCGCGAGCGGCTGTACCGCGAGCCGTATTACCGACTGGTCTTTGGCGAGTCCGACGGCCTGCCCGGCCTCGTTCTCGACCGCTTCGGTGACGTACTGGTCGGTCAGATCGCCACGGTCGGGATGGAAGCGCTGCGCGGCACGCTCGAGGCGGTGGTGCGCGAGCAGCTCGCACCGGCGGGTCTGTTCTGGAAAAACGACTCCGGCGCGCGGGCGCTCGAGGCGCTGCCCCGCACGGCCGAGGCGGCCTTCGGCACCGTTGCGGAGCCGCTGACCGTGCGCGAGGCTGGACTGACGTTCGCCACACCGCTCGCCACCGGACAGAAGACCGGCTGGTTCTACGACCAGTGCGCCAACCGGGCCAGGCTCGCCCGCTATCTGGTGCCCGGGGCGCGGGTGCTCGATGTGTGCGGTTACGTGGGGGCATGGAGCGTGACGGCGCTGGCCGCGGGGGCCTCGACCGCAGTCTGCGTCGATGCCTCGGAGCACGCGCTGGCGTTCGTCGAGCGCAATGCCGAGGCCAACGGCGTGAGCGTGCAGACGCTGCGCGCCGACGCTTTCGATGCGCTCACGGCGCTGCGTGAGCGCGGTGAGCGCTTCGACATCGTGGTGCTCGATCCGCCGGCCTTCATCAAGCGCAAGAAGGATCTGCCGCGCGGCCAGGCGGCCTACCGCAAGCTCAACCAGCTCGCCCTCGGGGTGCTCGCCGAGGAGGGCCTGCTGGTCTCGTGCTCCTGCTCGTACCATCTGACGGAGGCGGCGCTGCTCGAGACCGTGCAGGCCGCGGCGCGCCACAGCGGGCGCGAGGCGCAGATTCTCGAGGCAGGCGGCCAGTCTCCCGACCATCCGATTCACCCCGCAATTCCCGAGACGCGCTACCTGAAGGCGTTCTTCTGCCGCATCGACGGCTAGGTCAGCTAAACTTCACCGCCATGATCAAGTACCCCGACATCAATCCGATCGCGTTCCGGCTCGGCCCGCTGAAGGTCCACTGGTACGGGATCATGTATCTGCTCGGCTTCACCGGCGCATGGGGCATGGCCCGCTACCGCGCCTCGCGGCCCGAGTCGACCTGGAAGGCCGTCGACGTCGATGACCTGATTTTCTACTGCATGCTCGGGGTCATCCTCGGCGGGCGCATCGGCTACGTGCTCTTCTACGGCATGACGTTCTGGACGGCGCACAACCCGTGGTACCCGATCGAGGTGTGGGACGGGGGCATGTCCTTTCACGGCGGGCTGCTCGGGGTCATCCTCGCGATGACGATCTTCGCGATGCGCCGCAACCGCAACGCCGCCGATGTTTTCGATTTCACCGCGCCGCTGCCGCCGCTCGGCCTGTTCTTCGGGCGGATCGGCAACTTCATCAACGGCGAACTGTGGGGCAAGCCGACGACCCTGCCGTGGGGATTTCTCTACCACGGCCAGGTGCTGCAACCCTCGCAGCTGTACGAGGCCTTCTTCGAAGGCATCGTCCTGCTGACGGTGATGTGGACCTTCACCACCAAGCCCAAACCGCGTCTGGCAGCCTCCGGACTGTTCCTGCTGCTGTACGGTTTATTTCGCTTCCTCGTGGAATTCGTGCGCCTGCCGGATCCGCAGCTCGGCTACCTCGCCTGGGGCTGGGTGACCATGGGCCAGGTGCTCTCCTTCCCCATGATCGTGATCGGCGCCGGTCTGATGATCTACGCCTATCAGGCGCGCAAGAGTTCGGGCAACTACCTCCCCGCCGCCGCGCGCTGAGCCGCGATGCGCCCGTACCTCGACCTGATGCGCCGCATCCTCGAGCGCGGGACGCCGAAGGCTGATCGGACCGGCACCGGGACGCTCTCGTGCTTCGGGGAGCAGTTGCGCTTCGATTTGGCGCAAGGGTTCCCGCTGGTCACCACCAAGCGGGTGCACCTGCGCTCGGTGATCTGCGAGCTGCTGTGGTTCCTGCGCGGAGACACCAACGTGCGCTGGCTGCGCGAGCAGGGCGTGAGCATCTGGGACGAGTGGGCGGATGAGCACGGGGAGCTCGGGCCGGTGTACGGCAAGCAATGGCGAGCCTGGACGGCGGCGAACGGGCGCACCATCGACCAGATCAGCGCGGCGATCGAGCTGATCCGGCGCGACCCTGACTCACGCCGGATCATCGTCAGCGCCTGGAACGTCGCGGACTTGCCGCAGATGCGCCTGATGCCCTGTCACGCGCTGTTCCAGTTCTACGTCGCGACCGGGAAGCTCTCCTGCCAGCTCTACCAGCGCAGCGCCGATGTGTTTCTCGGCGTGCCTTTCAACATCGCCAGCTACGCGCTGCTGACCCACATGGTCGCGCAGCAGTGCGACCTAGCCCCCGGGGAGTTCATCTGGACGGGCGGGGACTGTCACCTGTATACCAACCACCTCGAGCAGGCGCGGCTGCAACTTGCGCGCGAGCCGTTCCCGCCGCCGCAGCTGCGCATCGCGCGCCGGCCGCAGAGTCTGTTCGACTACCGGCTCGAGGACTTCGAGTTCCTGAACTATCAACACCACCCGGCCATCGCAGCGCCGGTGGCCGTCTAGGGAGTCTGAGCATGACTGGCAAAACCGCCGCGCGCGGCGCGCCTTATTTCAAGATCCGCCGCTCGCGCGTGCACGGCCGCGGCGCATTCGCGCTGCGGCGCATCCGCAAGGGCACCCGAGTGACGGAGTATCTTGGCGAGCACGTCTCGCACCAGGAAGCGGATCGGCGCTACGAGGACCGCGACGAGCGCGACAACCACACGTTCCTGTTCATCCTCGATGCGCGCACCGTGATCGACGCTGGCGTCGGCGGCAACGACGCCCGCTACATGAACCATTGCTGCGACCCGAACTGCGAGGCAGTGATCGAAGGCAAGCGCGTGTTCATCGAGGCGATCCGCACCATCGAGCCGGGCGAAGAGCTCAACTACGACTACCAGCTCGGGCGCTCGCCCGACGACCCGGCGGACGTCGATGAGATCTACGCCTGCCGCTGCGGCGCTGCGAACTGCCGCGGCACCATGCTCTGGCCGGCGAAGCGCAAGCCGGCGCGGCCCGCGGCGCGGCCGGTGCGCGCCGACGCGAAGCGCAAACGTGCGCCGGCGAAGAAGAAGCGTACCGAGCGCGCCAGTGCAGCGAAGAGCCCGCCGCGCCGCGCGGTGCGCAAGACCGGACGCGCGCGAGCCGCGGCGCGGTGATGCGATGAGCGCTCACTCGGGGCAAGCGCGAGGCTGGACGCTCGCGGCGGTGATCGGGGCCACCGGCATCGTCTACGGCGACATCGGCACCAGTCCGCTCTATGCCCTCGAGGAGACGCTCACCGAGGCCGGGCACTTCGACCATCTCGCCGTGCTCGGCTCGCTGTCGTTGATTCTCTGGGCGTTGACCATCTCGGTCACCGTCAAATACATCACCATCATCATGCGTGCGGACAACGAGGGCGAGGGCGGGATCCTCGCCATGTTCGCCCTGGCGCAACGCAACAGCGTCGCCGGCAGTCTCTGGGCGCGCACCATCGTCGGCCTCGCGCTCGCCGGCACGGCGTTCTTTTTCTGCGATTCGCTCATCACCCCGGCGATCACAGTGCTCAGCGCCGCGGAAGGCCTCGAAGTGCTCAGCCCGGACCTGCAGCACGCCGTAGTGCCACTCACCCTCGGGGTGATCATCGGCCTGTTCGCCTACCAGCGGCGCGGCACCGCGCGGGTCGGGGCGCTGTTCGGCCCGGTGATGATCGTGTGGTTCCTGGTGCTCGCCGCGACCGGCATCAGTGCGATCCGCGCCGATCCGGTGGTGCTCTACGCCATCAACCCTATTTACGGCGTGGAGCTGCTGGTGCACCGCCCGGGCGTGGCGCTTGCGGTGATCGGCGCGGTGTTCCTGTGCCTCACCGGCGGCGAGGCGCTGTACGCGGATATGGGCCACTTCGGCAAGGAACCGGTGCGCATCGCGTGGTACTTCCTCATCTGGCCGGCGCTGCTCATCAACTACTTCGGCCAAGGCGCACTGCAGCTCGCCCATGGCCACTACATTCCGCTCACGCTCTATTACATGGTCTCCCCGACGGCGCTGCCCTGGATGGTGATGCTGGCGACCGCGGCGAGCGTCATCGCCTCGCAGGCCGTGATTTCCGGCGCGTTCTCGATGGCCCGCCAGGCCGTGCAGCTCGATCTGCTGCCGCGTATCCGCGTGCTGCAAACCTCGGACACAGAACTCGGTCAGATCTACGTGCCAGCGGTCAACTGGCTGGTGTGCGCCGCGGTGATCGCCTTTGTCGTGGGATTCCAGTCCTCGAACGCGCTATCGGCGGCATACGGCTCGGCGGTCGTCGGCACCATGCTGATCACCACCGTGCTCGGCGCATTCGTGGCCCTGCAGCAGTGGAACTGGCCGAAGTGGTCGGTGAGCTTGGTGTTCGGACTGTTGTTCGTGGTCGACAGCGTATTCTTCGTCGGCAACATGACCAAAGTGCCAAACGGCGGCTGGATCCCACTGGCGCTCGCAGTCGTGCTGTTCGGCGTGTTCGTCACGTGGCGCAGCGGGCGGCTTGAGCTGCGCGCCGCACTGGCACGCCAGGCAATCCCGCGCAGCGAGTTGCCGAACCTGCTCGCCAGCGTCCATCGGGTGCGCGGCACCGCGGTGTTCCTCGCCAGTACGCCGGACCTCGTGCCCTCGGCGCTGATCCGCAACCTCGAATACAACCGCGTGGTGCACGAGCGGGTGATCATCCTGAATCTGGAAATCATGCGCACGCCACGCCAGGATCCAGCCAACCGGGTGGAGATCGACGAGACGCTGCCCGGGATCTACCTGGTGACGGCCCGCTTCGGGTTCATGGAGACGCCCGACGTCGGGGAAGCGCTGCGCGGTTGTCGCGCGCGCGGCCTGAAAGTGTTCACCGAGGACAGCTCGTTCTTCGTCGGCCAGCACGTGGTACGCGCGCGCGACCTGCCCGGCTGGCGCGGCATCCAGCGGCAGATGTTCGCGCGCATGCAGCGGCACAGCACCCAGGCGGCGGAATTCTTCCGCATGCCGCAGCGCGGCGTCGTCTCGCTCAACACCGTGGTGGAAATCTGAGGCGCCGCGTGCCCGAGCGTCAGCCGATGGCCGGAGCCGGCCGGTGAGTCTCGCGCAACCGCAGGTCTCGCTGATCGCCGCCATGGCCGAGAACGGCTGCATCGGCCGCGACAACACGCTGCCGTGGCGGCTCGCCGATGATCTGAAGCGCTTCAAGGCCATCACGATGGACAAGCCGATCCTGATGGGCCGGCGGACCTTCGAGTCGATCGGCCGCCCGCTGCCCGGGCGGCGCAACCTCGTGCTGACGCGCAACCGCCAGTGGCACAGCCCCGGGGTGCTCGCCGTGCACTCCCTGGGTCACGCCCTCGGCTGCGTGCGCGAGGCGCCGGAACTGATCGGCATCGGCGGCGCCGAGGTGTATCGCCTGCTGATGCCGTTCGCGCGCCGCATCTACCTGACGCTGGTGCACGCCGAGATCAGCGGCGATACCTTCTTTCCGGCGATCGACCCGACTCAGTGGGCGGATGTCGAGTGCCACCGCCATGCTGCCGATGCCCGCAACGCCTATGCGTTCACCTTCATGATCCTCGAGCGCAAGAGCGCGCCGCAGGCTCCCGGGGCCTATTGAGCGAGCGCCCGGGCGACCGCCGCGGCGAAATACGGAATGTTCTCCTGACGCAGCCCGGCGACGTTGATCCGGCTGTCGTCGGTCATGTAGACGTGATGCGCCTCGCGCAGCCGCCGCACGGTGGCCGCATCGACGCCGAGGTAGGAGAACATGCCGCGCTGACGCACGATGTGGCTGAAATCCCTCTGCGGACAGCTCGCCGCGAGCGCCTCGGCGGCCGCCTGGCGCAGCTTCAGGATGCGCTCACGCATTCCGTCGAGCTCGCGCTGCCAGACCGCACGCAGCGATGTGCTGCCGAGAATCTCCGCCACGATCGCCGCGCCGTGGTCCGGGGGCATCGAGTACAGGCCACGCGCAATGCGCACGAGCTGCGAGAGCGCCGCCTCGGCCGCAGAAGCGTTCTGGCTGACCGTGATCAGGCAGCCGACCCGCTCGCGATACAGGCCGAAGTTCTTCGAGCAGGACACCGCAATCAGCGCCTCGGGCAGTTGCTCGGCGAGCAGCCGCAAGCCGAAGGCGTCCTCGGCAACGCCCCGGCCGAGGCCCTGATAGGCCATGTCGATGAACGGCAGCAGCTCGCGCTCGGCAAGCAGCGCGGCGATTTGTCGCCACTGATCGTCCGCGAGATCCGCGCCCGTGGGGTTGTGGCAGGACGCATGCAGCAGCACCACGGAGCGCGGCGGCAGCTGGCCGAGCGCACCCATCATGGCTTCGAATGCGACCCCGCCGCTCGCGGCCTCGAAATACGGATAGCGCTCGAGCTTCAGGCCGCACCCGGAGAGCAGCGGCACGTGATTCGCCCAGGTCGGGTCGCTCACGTGCACCAGCGCCTCGGGACGGGCCGCACGGATCAGCTCAGCACCCAGGCGCAGCGCGCCGCAGCCGCCCGGGGCCTGCACCGCCCGGACCCGCTCGGAGCGATCGAGCGCGGAGTGCTCGCCCAACGCCAGGCGTCGCAGGGCCTCGTTGAACGCCGGGTTGCCGGCCGGCGCCACGTACGTCTTGGTGCGCTGGCGCTGCAGTACGGCCTGCTCGGCCGCACGGACCGCCTGCATGACGGGCGTCTCGCCGCGATCGTCCCGGTAAACGCCGACGCCCAGGTCGACCTTGCGGACGTCGGCATCCGCGCGAAATGCGGCCATCAGGCCCAGGATGGGGTCCGGCGCCAGCCGGTCGAGATGCTCAAGCACGGGGATCTCCTCGCCGCAACCCTCGGGCGGCGTTGCGGGGCAGTTTACACGGTCAGCGTCACAGTTCCGGTCCTCCGCGGTTCAAGATCACCCCAGTGCCGCCGATACTCGCATCAGCACCGCTGCACAAAGGACCGGATCGCCCGGATTGGCGCCTGGATCCCGCGCGGCACTCTCAGTTAAGGCACTGCCAGCTCGTGATTCAGATCATCGGAAGCATTGTCGTCCTCGCCTGCGTGACGGTGGGCTTCATGATCGAGGGCGGGAAGCTGCTCGCGCTGTGGCACCCGGCCGAGTTCCTGATCATCATCGGCGCGGCGTTCGGTGCATTCCTCACCAGCAACCCGATCAAGGTCGTCAAGGCGAGTCTCGGCGGCATCGTCTCGCTGCTGAAGCAGGAGCGCTACGAGCACGATGACTACGTCTCGATCCTGAAGCTGCTCTACGACGTGCTGCTGCGCATCCGCAAGGAAGGCCTGATGGCGATCGAGTCGGACATCGACTCGCCCGACGGCGGTGAGCTGTTCAAGAAATACCCGCAGATCGCGGCCGACCATCACCTGCGCAACTTCATCACCGACAGCCTGCGCCTGATGGTCGGTGGCAACCTCAACCCGCACGAATTCGAGAGCCTGCTCGATGAGGAGCTCGAGACGTTTCGCCAGGAAGCGCACGAGCCGGGCCACGCCGTGCAGCGCATGGCCGATGCACTGCCCGGCTTCGGCATCGTCGCGGCCGTACTCGGCATCGTGAACACCATGGCCTCGATCGCCGGGGCCAACACCGCGAGTATCGGTGAGCGGGTCGCCTCGGCACTGGTCGGCACATTCCTCGGCATTCTGGTCTCGTACGGGTTCGCCGGCCCGCTCGCCGCGGCCATGGGCCACGCGGCCAACGACGAGATCAAGGCATTCGAACTGGTCAAAATGGCCCTGGTGGCGAGCGTGCGCGGCTACGTCCCGGCCGTCGCGATCGAGTTCGCCCGCAAGCTGCTCTTCAGCGACGTGCGGCCGAGTTTCGCGGACCTCGAGGCGCAGCTGAAGAACAAAGCCGCGAAAGCCTGATGGCCGCACCGAAAGACGAACGGCCGCTGATCATCGTCAAGAAGGCCCGCCGCGGCGAGGGCGGACACCACGGCGGGGCCTGGAAGGTCGCCTACGCAGACTTCGTCACCGCGATGATGGCGTTCTTCCTGGTCATGTGGATCGTCACGGCGGTGAACAAGGCGCAGCGCGCGGCGATCTTCAACTACTTCAAGAACCCCAGTATGCAGACCGGGCACAGCACGCGGGCGGCGCCCGGGCCGCAGGGCCCCGGCGGGGCGAGCACCAGCCCGATCAACCTCGGCGGCGGGCTGAACGGGATGAACACCAGCCCGCACCCGATCGCCGCGGTCCCTGCGGCGCAGAGCGGCGCCGGCAGCACCGATTCGCTGCAGGCGCATCCGAAGCCGATCAGCACCCAGCAGGCCCGCAAGCGCGTGGCCCTGGCCGACCACAAACGCTTGGAGTCACTCATGGCACAGCTGCGCCATGCGGTGCAGAAGAGCCAGGCCCTCAAGCCGTTCAAGAACCAGCTGCTGCTCGACATCACCCCGCGCGGGGTGCGCATCCAGATCGTCGATGCGAAAAACCGCCCGATGTTCGATCTCGGCAGCGCGAAGTTGCGCGGGTACACCCGCCGCATCCTCGAGACGCTCGCCCCGTACCTGAACTCCGTGCCTAACCAGATCGCGATCATCGGCCACACCGATGCGCATCCCTATCCCGGCCACAACCACTACACGAACTGGGAGCTGTCGGCCGACCGGGCCAACGCGGCCCGCCGCGCTCTGGTGGAGGGCGGGCTGCAGCACGGCAAGGTCGCGCGGGTCGTCGGGCTCGCCTCGACGGTGCTGTTCGACAAGACCAATCCGTTCGATCCGATCAACCGGCGCATCAGCATCATCGTCATGACGCACCGCGAGGCCGAAGCGGCGCTGCGCGCTGACACCGGCTCGGCCAATCCACCCGCGCCGAACGATCCGCCGCCCACCGCGGCGACGAGTGCGCCGAAGCCCCGCTAGGGCGGAGATTTCCTCACCGCCTGCTGACCGCGCGCGCCGTAGAGTGGCGCGGTTCGAGCGCTCACTGCACCACGATGACTCCCGCGGCGCACCAGCTCGGTGCGCCCGCAGCGCCCAGACGCGCGCCGGAGTGGATTTCGCCGAGAAATCCAGCCCGAACGCGCTGGCACGAGGCGTGCTTGTCGTGCCGTGTCCGCTCCTCACTGCGCTCACGAAAGGCTCAGCATGGCCACACGCTCCCCGACTCTGCCCCTCCTGGCCGCAGCGCTCGCTGCCCTCGTTGCCGGCGGCGCACGCGCTGCCCAGTCCCCCGCCGCGACGCTCGCGACGCTGCTTTCGAACTCCGGCATCACCGCCTCCGGGTATCTCGCCGCGTCGTTCTACACGTCCTCGGGCGGCAACACCTACCATCAGTTCGACACCGCGCACGACGCGTTCCAGCTCGACCAAGCCGGCCTCACCCTCGCCTACCAGCCCAAGCAGGGCTTCGGTGGGCTCATCGACGTCATCGGCGGAAACGACGCGAAGATCGTCAATGCCGCCGAGAGTGCCTCGGCCTCGAGCAACAACCCGATCGACCTGCTGCAGGGCTACGTGCAATACGTCCGGGGCGCCCTCACACTCGAGGCGGGCAAGTTCACCACGCTCGCCGGCGCCGAGGTCATCGCGCCGACGGGCAACACCAATTTCTCCCGTTCGTTGCTCTTCTACGCCGAACCGATGACGCACACCGGCGTGCGCGCCAGCTACGCGCTCAACAGCGTGGTGAGCGTGACGCTCGGGGTGAACAACGGCTGGAACTACACCAGCGTCACCTCCGGGTCAAAGACCGTGGAACTCGGCGTGGCACTCACCCCGAATACGGCCTTCTCCCTCACGGCGCAGAGCTACATCGGCAACGATCCGATCGATCTCGCCCGCCGCACCCTCATCGATACCGTCGCCACCTACAACGTCACCGGCGCTCTGCAGTTCGTGGCCAGCTACGACTGGGGCGAGCAGCGCGCGAGCCACGTGACCCTCGGCGGCCAGTGGAGCGGCGTGGCGCTGTACGTGAACTACCGGTTCAGCCCGCGCTGGCGCGTCTCGCTGCGCGGGGAGTCGTTCGATGACCGCAACGGCTTCATCACCGGAACGGCTCAGCGCCTGAAGGAAGGAACCGTGACCTTCGGCTATGACCCGGCGGCGGATTTCGAGCTGCGGCTCGAAGGTCGCTACGACACCTCGAATCGGCCGAGCTTTATCTATACCTCGGCAGGCGGCCTCACCCAGGTGAGCACGCACCAGAGCGAGCTGGCCGTCCAAGGCGTGTACTCGTTCTAGGCAGGCACGTGGCGGGCGGGCGGGCGCCCGCCCGCCACGTGCCGTGATTTCACGCATGCTCCGGGCGCTCGGATCGTGCTAAGGTAAGTCGGTCTCCGTTCACCCGCTCCGAGCGCGTACTGCCCATGCCGAACTCATCCGCCCCGGCCCCGTCCTCCGCCCCATCGGCACCGCCGATCTGGACGAATATCATATTGTTTTCCTTGACGTTTTTGGCCGCGGCCGTGCTGGTGCCCTGGTACGGCATCACCCACGGCTTCAGCGCTGCAGCGTGGGTGCTGCTCGGGGTCTTTCTCGCCGCCAACGAGCTGTCGATCACGGCCGGCTATCACCGGCTCTGGGCGCACCGCGCCTACGAAGCGCACTGGAGCCTGCGGCTGGTGTTCCTGGTGTTCGGCACCATGGCGCTGCAGAACAGCGCCTGGGCCTGGTGCAGCGGCCATCGCCGCCACCACCTGAACGTCGATGACGAGGAGCTCGACCCCTATTCGGCGCGTCGCGGCTTCTGGTTCTCGCACATCGGCTGGATGGTGCGGCAGTACCCGAGCGGACGGGATGACTTCACCAACATCCCGGATCTGCGCCGCGACCGCATGCTCGCCTTCCAGCACCGTCACTACGTCGCGCTGGTGCTGCTGACCAACATCGGACTGCCGCTCGCCGTTGGCTGGCTGGTCGGGGACGTGTGGGGCGTGTTCCTGCTCGCCGGGGTGCTGCGACTCGTGCTCAGTCACCACTTCACGTTCTTCATCAATTCGCTGGCGCACATGTGGGGCTCGCGCCCGTACACCGAGGAGAACACCGCGCGCGACAATCCGGTGCTCGCGGTGCTGACCTTCGGCGAGGGTTACCACAACTTCCACCACATCTTCGCGCACGACTATCGCAACGGGGTGCGCTGGTGGCAGTGGGACCCGACCAAGTGGCTGATCGCGAGCCTGCAGTACGTCGGGCTGACGCGCAAACTGAAGCGCACGCCGGTGTTCCAGATCCAGCGCGCGCTGCTCGCGATGCAGTTCCAGCGGGCGCAGAACGCGCTCGCCCAGGTGGCGCCGACCGCACCGCCCTCGCGTATCTCCGAGCTGCACCAGCACATCGCGCGTGAGTACGACAGCTTCCTCGCCGCCATCGCCGACTGGGCGAAGGTGAAGGAACAGTGGCTCACGGAGAAAAAGCGCGCCGTGATCGAGCACTGGGAGCACGCCAGCTTCCAGCTGCGCTTCAAGGAACTCGAGCAGCGTCTGCGTCTGCAGCGCCGCCGGCTGCGGATGCTGCAGGCTCAGCTCGCCTGAGCCACCCGCACCTCCCGACACTGCGGTAGTTTTCCATGGGACGCATCTTCGAAGTCCGCAAGGCCACTATGTTTGCGCGCTGGAACCGCATGGCCAAGCAGTTCGCGCGCATCGCCAAGGACATCACCATCGCGGTGAAGTCCGGCGGCCCGGACCCGAGTTCCAATCCGGCCCTGCGGCGCGTGATCCAGAACGCCCGCGCGGTCAACATGCCGAAGGACAAGGTCGAAGCGGCAATCAAGCGGGCGTCCGGCCGGGATGCCACCCACTACCACGAAGTGCACTACGAGGCCTATGCGCCGCACGGCGTGGCATTGCTGATCGAAGCGGCGACCGACAACCCGACGCGCACCGTGGCCGCGGTGCGCAACATCGTCACCAAGAACGGCGGCAACCTCGCCACCTCCGGCAGCGTCGCGTTCCTCTTCAAGCACATGGGTGTGTTCCGCCTCGCCCCGGCGGGGATCGACCAGGACGAGCTCGAGCTGTACCTGATCGATCATGGACTCGAAGAGATGGGCGAGAGCACCGGGGAGAACGGCGAGCCGCAGCTGGTCATCCGCTGTGCCTTCGAGGACTTCGGCAAGATGCAGGAGGCGCTCGAGGCGCGCGGCATCACGCCGCTGTCGGCGGAACACGAGTACGTGTGCACCGTGCCGACCGAGCTGCCCGAGGCGCAGGCCCAGGAAGTGCTGGCGCTGATCGACAAGCTCGAACAGGATGACGACGTGCAGCGGGTGTTTCACACCCTCGCGTGAGCGGCGCGCCGGCTAATCCGGCATCGGTGTCATGCGCGCCCCGAGCGCATCCTCGAACCCCAGGTTGCGCAGATCCCGGATGCGCTGCGGGTAGAGTACCCCATCGAGATGGTCGACCTCGTGCTGCACGACACGGGCGTGAAAGCCGTGTGCGGTCCGCTCGAACGGCACCCCGTGCAGATCGAACCCGCTGTAGCGCAGATGCGTGTAGCGCGGCACGAGCCCGCGCAATCCCGGTACCGACAGACATCCCTCCCAGCCCTCGGCCTGCTCGCTGCCGAGCGGCGTGAGCTGCGGGTTGATGAGCACGGTATACGGCACGGGCGCGACATTTGGATACCGTGGATTGTCGGCGACTTCGAAGATCACCACGCGCAGGCTGACCCCGATCTGCGGCGCGGCGATTCCGGCGCCGTTCAGGGAGCGCATGGTTTCATCCATGTCCCGCACCAGCGTGTCGAGTTCTGCGTCGAAGCGCTGTACGGGCGCGGCAACCTGCGCGAGCAACGGCTCGCCCATCTTCAACACCCGGCGTATGGTCATGGGTGTACAGTACAATATTTCTCGGTTTCGGGAGTGACGCCAGATGTGGAACAAGACTGACCCGGAAGAGTCCTTCCGCAATAAGGTCATTTGGGTGGCGGCGGCCGTGGTGGCGGCCGCATTGATCGGTGTCGGCGTCTACTACCGCTTCCATGCCACTACACCGAAATCCGCGAGTGGCACCGTGCCACCCGCTCCGCAGGCTGCGGCACCCGCCCCGGCATCCGCACCGCTGCCGAGCGCGGTACAGGCGCCGGTGATCGCACATCCGATACCGGCACCGGCACCAAGCAGCGCCACTGCGGCGCAGCCGCTGCCGCCGCTGAACCACAGCGACGCCGTCGTGCTCGCCGCGCTCGATACGCTGATCGGCCACCCCGCGGTTGCGCGGTTCATCGTGCCGAAGAACATCATCCGCCGGGTGGTGGTGACCGTCGACAGCCTGCCGCGCGCCAAAGTGGCCGCGGATCTGCGCCCCATCCAGGCGACGCCGGGTGAGACCGTCGTCAACCGGCAAGGCGGTGTCGTACTGCTCAGTCAGCGCAATTACGCGCGCTACACCCCGTTCGTGGCGGTGGTCAGCCGGCTGAACGTGCACGGTCTGGCGCAGCTGTACTTTCGCCTCTATCCGCTGTTCCAGCAGGCCTATGAGAGCCTCGGCTATCCGGGCAAGTACTTCAACGACCGCCTGGTGCAGGCGATCGACAGCCTGCTCGCCACACCCACGGTCACCTCGCCCGTCACCTTGGTGCGCCCGAAGGTGTTCTGGCAGTTCGCCGACCCGAAGCTCGAAGCGCTGCCCGCCGGACAAAAGCTGATGATCCGCATGGGCCCGCAGAACGACGCCATCATCGAGCACAAGCTGCGTCAGTTCCGCGCGCTCATCGCCAACCCGCCGAAATAGCGCGCGCGCCGCCTCAGTGCGACTCGAGCGCGGCGCGCAACTGCGCCAGCAGTGGACCATGCGTGGCCGGATCGAACGGCTCGCCCGCCGCCCAGTCGTACGCCCAGGGATGTGCGGTGCGCAACCGCTCGGGCTCGTGCGCGTACCGCGGGATGACGTGTGCATGCAACGCCGGCTCGAGATTCCCGAGCATGGCGTAGTTGATTCGCACCGCACCGGTGACCTCGAGCACCGCATCGCCGAGACGGGCCAGATCGAGCAGGAAGCGTGCGCGCTCGGGTGCGTGCAGTGCATTGAGCGTCGGCACCACCGGATCGGGCAGCAGCAGCGCATAGCCGCGCAGGAACTGCCGCTCCCCGAGCAGCGCCCATCCCGAGGGCAGCCGCGCAATCAGCCGTGGCTCGCGCCCGGCGCGCAGGGTCTCGACCTGACGGTGAATCGCGGTCTGTGGTCCGCTCAACAGGCCACCCCCAGCGCCCCGAGTGCGCTCACGGTCGAGGCGTAGCCGGTGTGTTCGATCGCCTCCCAGCCGCGCTGGCGCGCCGCGAGGACATTTTCCGCACGGTCATCGATGAATACCGTCGCGGCCGGTTCGAGCGCGAAGCGCCGTTCCGCCTCGGCATAGATACCCGCCTCGGGCTTCATGACGCCGGCGAGGAACGAGGGCAGCGCGCCGTGACCGATCCGGTGCACGCCGTACTCGCGCGACAAGTGCGCCCAGTGCAGATCCCCGATGTTCGAGAGCAGGAATACCCGGTAGCGCTCGCTCAAGCGCTCCGCGAGCCGCACCATCCGCGGCTGCAGCTCGAACATGCTCGTCCAGCGCTCGTGCGCGGCATCCAGATCCATCGGCCGGCGCGCGAGCGCCGCGAAGCGCTCGAGCAGCCCCCGCCCGGTGAGTCGGCCGCACTCATGCTCGTGCAGCGCGACCTGGGTCAGCACCGAGTTCAGGTCACCGGCTTCGGCCCCATGGTCGCGCAGGAACGCCAGAAAGGGTTCGGTGTCGAGGTGCACGAACACCCAGCCGATATCGAAAACGACGTTGCGCAGCACGCGGTTCACTCCCGGCGCCTCAGAGCGCCGCATCACAGCGGGAAAGGCATGACCATACCGGAGTCCCCCGGCGTGAGGTTCACGGCCACGACAGTGGCTTTGGGAAAGAAGTTGAATTCCGTGGCACTCGCCCAGGTGTACGCGCCCATGGCCCGTCCCACGATCAGGTCACCCGCCTCGAGCTTCGGCAGCATCAGGTTCTCGGCGATGACATCGATGCTGTCGCAGGTGGGGCCGGCGAGCACCGAAGGCAGGCGCTCCTCGGAATCCTTCAGCGGCTCGACCGGATAGCGCGCATGATCGAACAGCTGCCCACTGTACGAGCCGTACAGTCCGTCATCGAGGTAATACCACCAGTGTCCCTCGCGACGGGCGCGGCCCATGACCGAGGCGACACCGATCGCGGCCGGACCGACGATGAAGCGCCCGGGCTCGGCGATCACCCGCACGCGCTTCGGCAGCG